>CALFBV010000023.1 GCA_937951395.1 uncultured Rubritalea sp. | reverse complement strand
GGTGGACAGCAGGGGGTGTTTGAGCATAAGTTTAATGAGCTCTCTGAGTAGGTTTATTATTATTTCAACACTTCAATTCTGAATAATTCAAACAACAAAATGGTCACCTGGGAAAAATTACACAATTCAATCAGTTCGATCATCAAAGGCCAGGATGAATTGGTGAAAAAAATCCTCTGTTGTATGGGCGCAGGAGGACATCTCTTGCTGGAAGATTATCCAGGGACAGGGAAGACCACGCTTGCCAAAGCTCTCGCGGGCTCTATTTCGGGATCAGTCTTTCAGAGGATCCAGTTTACTCCAGATCTGCTCCCTTCAGATATCCTTGGAGTCTCTATTTTAGATCCAGGTTCGGCCGCGTTTGAGTTTAAAAAAGGGCCTGTTTTTTCTAACATATTATTAGCAGATGAGATTAATCGGGCTTCCCCAAGAACCCAAAGTGCCTTGTTAGAAGTGATGGCAGAAAAGCAAGCCACTATTGAGGGAGTTAGGTATGACTTTAATGAGATGTTCTTCGTTATAGCTACGCAAAATCCAGTCGAGTTTCGAGGCACATTTCCATTGCCAGAAGCGCAGATGGATAGATTTGCTATGCAGTGTTCCTTGGGGTATGTTAGCGTAGAGGATGAAGTATCTATTCTAACAGATCAGCAATCTACTAGTCATCCTATCGATGGCTTAAAGCCTGTCGTCACTATGGATGAGGTTACTCAGTGGAAGAAAGATGTAGCAAACGTGCGGATAACAGAAGAACTCAAAAACTACATTGTCCATCTAGTCTCAGCTACCAGAGACCTGCAGGATGTAAAGCTGGCGGCAAGTCCTCGCGCATCTCTAGCTCTTATGAAAGTATCACAAGCATTGAGTCTCATTAGAGGTAAGGATTTCGTCAGCCCAGATGAGATCAAAGACTGCGCTAAGGACGTCATCGCGCACAGGCTTATTTTAGATTCAGACGCCACCTACTCTGGTAAAAACGGAAGGTCACACGTTCAGCAGCTTTTAGATGATACTCCTGTGCCTGCATAATCTAGAAAATGATTATTAAAATACAGTCACTCCTTTACTATCTATACAGAGCCACAAGTTCAGCCTCTCAGTCTTTATTTTCTCGAATCACACCACTTGGAATACTCATTTTCCTGCTGATCCCGGTCACTCTCATTGTTTTTATTACGTATTATAAGTTAGCGACACTTTATTTATTTTCCCTGCTGTTTGGGATTCTTGCATTTTCCATGGTAACCGTTTTTTTTAAATCGGCGAGACTCAAAATTGTTAGAGAGCTGCCTGCTATGGCATCTGCAGGTCAAGAGCTTAGCTATACGGTTAGATGTGCAAGCCTAGGATCTAGAAAAATTGGATCAGCCCTCATTCACGACCTCCCTGTAGACTCGCGGCCTACGAGGAAAGAATTTGTCCACTCTAAAGAGCCGCAAGAGCACCTTAGAAATGGCTTTGATAGAGTTTTCGCCTACTATCGTTGGTTATGGTTGTGCAAAAAAAAGACAAAGTTTCAGTCTGATCCTAAATTAATAAGCATTAAGAATTCATCTCAAGAAGCAGTTTTTCAAATGCGTTGCACTCCCATCCAACGTGGGCGATTGGAATTCAATCACACCAAGCTGTACCTACCGGATCCTCTCTACCTATTACAAAAGTGCGTCCGCGTGAAATCATCCAGTGATTCCATCTTAGTTCTCCCTAGGCGCTATAAGCTCCCAGATTTGATGTTAGAGGGGACAGCCAGGGATCATATTGGTGGATTATCACACTCCTTCATGTCTGGCGTGTCTAATGACTTCCGTGGTCTTAGGTCCTATCGACCTGGCGACTCATTAAGACACATCGACTGGTCAGCATGGGCGAGAACAGGGAAACCAATTGTTAGGGAGTATGAAAACGTATTCTTTCCGCGCTACGGACTGGTGCTAGATACCAACGGAGCCTACGAAAATTTAGAGAACTTTGAAGAGGCTATATCCATCGCGGCATCCTTTGCTCGAGTCGTAGATACTCAAGAGTGCTTGCTAGATCTCATTTTCCTGAATAAGGGGCCACAGACCCTCACCGTGGGGAAAGGGGTAGCCCGTGCAGAGAATCTGTTAGAGCATCTAGCTACACTTGAAATAGAAATTCAGCCAGATTGGAAGAGTCTATCTCAGCAAGTCTTGAAGCACTCAGGCTCATTCTCAGCCTGCGTCGTTATCTTTACCCAGCTCTCAGAAGAGAGGGAGAGACTCATCAAAGACTGGAAAAAAGCAGGCTTAAGCCTGCTCATTATTGTCCTGGTAAACGATGAAATGGAAAATCAGCAAGTTTTAGACAGCGGAGCCATCCCAATACGTATAAATAGCGTTCAAAAAGACTTACTCAACTTGCTTTAAATGAACGACTTATTTTTAGTTAGGTGAAAACTAATAAAAACTATCGAAAAGATATTGACGAAACGTAAAAAAAATGTAGATTGCGCCCCGCCTCACCTGCCAAAGGGAGGACGAGAGAAACAGGAAGCCAAGTCAGCAATTTACTTCACAGTGATTGCAGACGGGTTTGCTAGCTTCCTCGTAAACGATCTTTTTACAACATATGGCTTGGACAATACGGAGCTAGTTTTGGTGAATCACTCGAAATGATTTACTGGGTTATTAAGTTAACTGATGGGCTAGACTTGTGGGATTGCTCTAAGTGGAAGAGGAAATTGAATTGTGCGCTGCGATTGAAGGAATTCAACGCAGGCAGATAGAACGAGGTTTTTAACGGCTTTTTCTATCAATTGTCAATTTAAGTAAATTACGCCCACCTATTGTGAAAGCAATAAGTGGAAATAAAATACGCCAACCGTTTTAAAAGAAAGTCCTAGATTTAGGTCTAGGCATTATACGGAGAGTTTGATTCTGGCTCAGAATGAACGCTGGCGGCGTGGATAAGACATGCAAGTCGAACGGAAATATGATTAGTTTACTAAGATTATTTTAGTGGCGGACGGGTTAGTAACACGTGAGCAACTTACCTCAAAGTGGGGGATAGCCTTCCGAAAGGGAGATTAATACCGCATGTGGCCCCTGTTAAAGGGTGGTCAAAGATTGCTTCGGCAGTCGCTTTGAGATAGGCTCGCGTCCTATCAGTTAGTTGGTGAGGTAATGGCTCACCAAGACTACGACGGGTAGCTGTTCTGAGAGGAAGATCAGCAACACTGGAACTGAGACACGGT
>CALFBV010000022.1 GCA_937951395.1 uncultured Rubritalea sp. | reverse complement strand
AGGGAGTTATTATGCTGATTCGCGGTTGCAATGCGAAGGGGGATTAGCTATAGATCTGCTTATGCTTATTAAGACACACAGAGGGTATTATAGGGGGAGTAAGGGCGCTAGCATGGCAAAAATGCTGATTACGCTGCTTGTTCTAGGGATACTGACGGCTATGGGTGGATTTGTTTACTTCGGTTGGCAGGGTGCTGATCTATCAGGGATCGAAGGGAGAGAGGGGATAAAGAAAGGGCAGAGTAGCATAAGCTATGTGGATATAGAGCGGAAAGTGCGCAATGCTCTCAATGCAAACGTGGAGGTGACTCTCACTGAGGCTGAGTTAAATCAATACCTCGCGAAGAATATTAAGATGAAGCAAGCAGGATGGATGAAGGGATTTGCTACTGTTAAAGGAGTCTATATAGATCTTAAACCAGATGTGATGGAAATTTTCATTGAGCGAGAGATCGCCCAATATGGTGAAGAAGGAACGATCAAGACAGATGTGTTTAAACCATTTAATCACACAGTATCAATGAGACTCAAGATTTTCACCGTAGTGGATGAGAAAGGGGTGACTACGCGCAAAATAGAATTCCCAGGAGGGACAATAGGTAAAGCACCCACTCCGGGTAGGATGGTGACAGTTGTGAAGGGGAGTTTTGATCAGCTCGCGGAGCATTTTAAGACAGAGACGGAGCTAGGCTATGAGAAAATGACTAGCATTAAGGTGGGCGATGGCTTCATCAAACTAGACCCAAGAATAAAAACTAGGGTTGTGACTGAATAGAGGTTAGAGGATACTGTTAAATGCGTGTAATCTTAGTCAGTCTGTTAGGTTTTGTTCTTCTTGGTGTCGTGGGACGGAGCCAAGAACCTATAGTACCAGGCAAGGCGGTGCCTATAGAAGGGGAGGCTAAGTTACCAGCTAAGCCAGCGCATGTATCTTCTGGTGTGAACAAGCAGTTTAAAGTGCGAGGCGATAGTCTCCATCTGAATAAATCTGTATCGGCGCTGTGCGATCAAATGGCAAAAGGTGTCTATGATCTACTAGGGGAGAAACGGCCGGAGAGTGGATTTTACCCGATCAATGTATTGCTTTATAGTAAGGGGAATGCGAAGAA
Organism: uncultured Rubritalea sp.; assembly: GCA_937951395.1. Classification (GTDB taxonomy): domain Bacteria; phylum Verrucomicrobiota; class Verrucomicrobiia; order Verrucomicrobiales; family Akkermansiaceae; genus Rubritalea. The sequence continues at coordinate 3,643 of CALFBV010000022.1, read as the reverse complement.
GCAGAACATTTTTAAGATAAATGTAACTCCAATACAGGGTGGTGGATTTAAGATCGAGTTGATCGTGGATATCCGCGAGAGGATCGATCGATCAGATCTGGAAGCGGGAGTGATGCAGGCGATTGTGATGGAACGTACACTGAGGACAGATCCAGAGCTCAATGCTGAAAGTGTAGTGGATGTACCGTGCTGGGTGAGTGATGGTCTGCTGGGCGCACTGCGGTGGAAAGAAGGATCGCGGAACACGGGAATGTTTGAGGTGCTGATGCGCCAGCCAAATTTATATCCTGCAGGAAAATTATTCACGACGAATCAACCGGATATTACAGCAATGGGAGAGACGGTGAAGGCTCTCTATGAAGCGTCTTCTACAGCGATGGTGATGTCGCTTTACAGGCAGAAAGAGGGGAAGCTTGGTTTATCGAATTTGTTGTCTGAGGTGGCAGTCTTTGAGGGTGAGCCTGAGGAGCTTTTACGGAAGCATTTCCCAGCAATGAACGTGGGTAAGCGTGGATTACAGAAGGTGTGGAACTTGCAGTTAGCGGAAATGTCAGTACCGAGAATGATCGATACCCGCACGCTGATGGAGACTGAGGATGAGTTGAAGAAGATTTTGTTTTTTAGTATAGTGGGGAGTGATAAGCTGGAGCGAAGAGTGGCGATTGAGGATTTTGATGTACTTGCAGGTATGGATCTGAAAGAGCGAGTGAGGATTACGATGGCGCTGCGACAAGAGCTAGTCCAGGTAAGCTACAGAGCGTATCCTGACTACCAGCCTATCCTAGCTGAGTATGGATTTATTCTTACAAGTTTAGCGAGAGGGCAGATAGAAGGTATCAATGGAAGGCTAGAAAGACTCGCAGCAGAAAGAAAAATAATGTATATGAAGGGTGAACGTGCCAGAGATATATTAGACTGGTATAGGGTCTCAAAAGCGCGAAACCTCAAGGGCGATTTCACTGGCTATCAGCGTCTCTTAGAAAGAATGAAGCGCGAGAAAAAGAACGACCAGGGCAACGGAGTCTCCAGCTACGTGAACGATGTCCAAAAGCTAATGACCCGTGAGTCTAAGTAGCTAGATAGCTAAGTGGCAGGTGCTATCTTCTGTAATGCTAAAGCCATCAGGAAAAGCACCACACAAACGATCACCCAGATCCAGCCAAACTGTGCCACGAAGCAGGCATCTAATAGGCAGAAACCAGCTAGACATTTTGAGACGCAGTTGCCTTTGTTTGTATCTAGAAATGTGAAAGCGTAACTGAGCCATCTAGCATAGATGACTAGTGCTGTGATTGTTTCTACCTGGAGGCTCTGATTGGTGAAAAGCAAAGTGAGAGGAAGCGCGAGCATGGTGTAGCGGAGAAGATTTCTCCAAGTGATAGGGCTGTCAGAGGATTCCGTGCGGGCGACGCTGGCAAAGCAGATGGTGTAGAGACAGACTGCTGAGGCATAGATAATGATGGGGAGAGTGAAATAGGATTCTGTTATTGAAGTTTCAACGTTCTGGTCTGTAAGAATATAACGAGTAGTTAGCCATGCCGCAATACTAGCACCAAATACAACAAGGAAAAAACGACATAGTCCGATAAGAGGTAGACCAACAATTGGATAGCGTTTGTGAAAAATACTATAGAGAACTATTACTAAAAACAGAAAAGGAACAGCGGTCATTTGTTGCCAACTGTAATTCGCTATTTTGAGGCTAATAAGATATGAACTTGTTGGGTTAGGGGTGAGATGAAACCAAATAGGTAATAGTAGCCCTATAAAAAGCATTACCCATGACGCTCGAAAAATGAATTTTCTAGAAATTATCCCTGATGGTATGGGGCGATCAGGTTTATATTTTTTATCAAATTTAAAATCAATAGCATCACCTAAAAAACAACCTCCAACATAAAGTAGTGTAGAGCTTAGAATCAGCGCTGAGGCGACTAGATAAAAAACACCGATTGGGTATTCTTGAAAGTCAGAAAAATAGAGTTCAAGGGAAGATGGTGAAGTATGAAGAATGATTAAAACTGCAACTAAACAATTACACCACACAGTCGGCAAATTCGAGATGCGTCCAGTTGCAAGAAGGGCTTTTACTTTAGTTAGCATCTCTTTATGTAAGGTAAGTGTTCTCCGCGGTCTCTAACACCCACAGATGTTCTGCAGTGAGTTGGTCTTCGATCGGCGCTTGGAGTTCGGCTGGGAGGACGGCCCAAGTGTAGGTTTCCATTTCTAAGTGAGAACAGGTGTCTGGGTGTGCTCTAAGGTAGCGTAGCGTATCAATGGTGTGCTGGATGGTGGATCTGAAGGGGGCTTCTGGCTCTGCATGGAGCGGGATGTGGAAGTGGATGCGCGCGGTGCGCGGGTGATCAGTGAGCAGTGAATGGTGATCGGTGTTGAGAGCATCTTTGATGTCTTTGTGTTTGGAAACCTTGCCTGTAGAGTCTCGGATCATGACCTGGTGGAGGTAGGTGGGTTCGTCGAATTTCTTGATGAGATCTAGATTGTTAGATTCTGTTAGCTCTAATTCTAGAGCGCTAGATAAGTGGACTTTTGAGATGCGGAGTCCGGCTTCTGTTAGCGTCTTGAGGGCGATATCTGCGTCTTCATACTGGAGGGCGAAGTGGCAGGTGTCGTAGTTGATGCCGATGCGTCTGTAGATGATCCCTAGAGGTAAGTTTTTGGAAGTTGCCCAGTGATCGAATCGCTCGAAGAATGCGATGGTCTCTGCGGTATTCTCAAAGTGGCCAAGCGGCTCTGGCTCTAGTCCTAGGTGGAGGTCTTTCTCGTGAAGATTAGAGAGTGTTTCTAGCAGACGTGCCGTGGCGTAGAGGTTGGCGAAAATTTTATTTTCATCTGCGTCAAATTCTTTAAATGAGCCAGGGAGTGTGGAGACTGAACCGCCTGTAGACTGAGGTGCAAGCTCTGCGATGATGGAGATGAGATCCGTGGTGTAGGTGAGGCGATCTTCTGTGGTCCAGTCTGGCTTGTAGACGTTTTCTTTTACCCGTGTGTTATGGAATGCTCCGTAGGGAAAGCCATTGATGGTGTAGACGTAGAGGCTTTCTGAGTAGAGCCAGTATTTGAAATCTGCTAGGTTTTCACCTTCAAGGAGTTCTCTCGCTGCTTGTGCTGAGAGCCGTAATCCGATGGGGTAACTTGCTTCATGATTTCGCGTAGCGGCTAAGACTTTATCACGCACTTTGAGGGTGTGTTCTTTGAGTGCAGTGAGTGTTTCCTCCCAGTTCTCAGCAGGGTGGATGTTAGTGCAGTAGCAGAGATGTTCGAGCATTTTTTAACTAAGGAAGAAGGTGAAAGGAAAAAGGATGAAGTGCTTGGGTTGTTATTTCAGGCGTTGGTAACGTTTTTCTAGGAAGCTCCACATGAAGAAACCGAAGAGTAACCCGCCTATGAGGAAGATGGGTGTGACGTAGTAGATGGTGGGTGTCCATGGATAGTCAGCGCGGTAGCGGAAGTAGAGATTCATTACGATAGCCATTGGTAATCCCCAAAGTAGGAGTCCGTGGATGAGGATGTACTTTGCCTTGCCTTTCTTACGGAGTATCTCCCACTGGTCTTCAAATGTTTTCATAACTTGTCTATGGTGTCTCAGGGAGGACGAAATTTTTGCACTGCGAGAGGAATCTAG
>CALFBV010000021.1 GCA_937951395.1 uncultured Rubritalea sp. | reverse complement strand
CGAATACACATTCACCCCCATTACCAAGGACGCCTACCTTTCTAACATCCACTCAGCAAACATCGTAGCCACCCAGGTAGCACCAAACACCACGCATATCGACATTTACGACCCTCGTAAAACCACACATCTGCAGCAGGCTCTTGCCTATCAGCCCAAGATAGTTATCGACTACCTCAACAGCCTCCCCGGAAACTCATCCCTAGACCTCATGGGTCTCATTCAGCCTAAGAAATACGATTTTTTCAAAGGCTTCTATCTCACCGAGCCATACGACAAATCTCGCATTCCCATCGTCATGATCCACGGACTAGCCTCTAGTCCAGATGCATTTATGGACATGTCAGAAGCCATCAAATCTGATCCTCAACTTCGCAAAAAATACCAACTATTCTACTATTTCTACCCCACAGGCACTCCATGGATCGTCTCCGCCAGTGAGTTTAGGAAATCTTATCGTGCACTTATAAAAAAACTAGATCCTGATAAAAACGATACCAACATCCGCAAGACCGTCCTCATGGGTCACAGCATGGGTGGGCTCATCGCACGCCTCTCACTCTCCCACCCTGGCGAAACCCTCCACCAAGCTTACTTAGGTGACCTACCTCCGGACACAATCTTCACTAAAGCCGAGCACAAGAGAATCTATGATTACTTCCATTTCCAACCTCTAACAGAACCAGCTAAAGTCATCTACTTAGCGACCCCACACCGAGGCTCAAGAATTGCAGAGGGAGCCATTGGATGGGTGACTATCAAGCTCATCACCATTCCCTCATTCATCCTCAAGCAGACGGCTGATGCCCTCACACCAGGTCACCGATACAGACCCGGCATTCCAGAGCGCGCTAGGAAACTCCTCACCTCTGGCGAGAGCTCCGTAGATCAGCTAAAGCCCAGTAACCCATCACTCATCGCACTCAACCAGATGTCCCCGCGCAAAGATCTGTCCAGCTATTCCATCATTGGAGACATCGGTCAGCCATTTATAAAGCTAGGAACAGATGGTGTAGTCTCCTACCATAGCGCTCACATCAGCCACAGCAAGTCAGAACACATCGTCCCCGCCAACCACGACATATGTGACGAAGCAGAAGCCATCCAAGCCACCCTCAAGATACTAAAATCGGAGTAAAGTTTAGTTACAGAGCGCCCTATAACTAAGAAAAACGCGCCTAAGAAAACTTCCCCAGACGCGTGTTAAAACATTTTTACTAGACCGTAATTCTACTTCTTCCCCTTAAATCCAGGATCCATGGAATGCAGATACGCGATGAGGTCTGCGAATTCTGGAAGTGTTAGTGGATCACAGAGACCTGGGCCCATCATGCTCATGCCTGGCTCTATCTTTTTCACCTTAGTCGCATCCAGCTTTGTTGGAATTCCAGCAATGTTGTGGAGGGTGATCTCCTTATCATCTTGCTTCACAATCGTTCCTAAATACTGCGCTCCCTCTGGCTTCCCATTATCGATGGTAACATTGACCCATGACTTAGCTATCGTCGCATTTGGTTTGATAATGGACTCTACTATTTCTGTGCGAGAAAGTCCTCCTAGTTTAGCTAGGTCTGGACCTTTTACTACATCACCAACTTTCACATTGTGACAACCAACACAGCCTACTCTACCGATGACCTTAGCCCCCTTGTTAGCATTGCCTTTGTTCTTAGTAATGTAGAGGACAAGATCTTCAATAGAAGTCTTTTCTACTGTTTTGACCACTTCACCCTTCTTCCCTGGACGAGGATTAATTCCATCGACATAAGCTCGATTGCGGATGATCTCTTTTTTGAGTTCAGCTTTACCCGCATCATCTAGGCTATCATTTAGCTCAGTGAGATAAGATGAAATTTCATCAGAAGAAGACCAATCAATAGGATAGTAATATGGTCCTGTAGGCTCTGGACGAGTAGACCACCATGTAGAGCCATCGTAATCTGTGTCTTTCTGGTGAAGTCTGATCAGCGTGTGGGTGATCTTCATTTTAGCTTCTCCAGTTGCGGCATTAGCTGCAGTGATGAGAGCATCTACTACCTTATCAGAATGCATAAATTTCATCGTAGAGAGAGCGGCAGACCGCGTAGAAGCATTCCCGGAATTGAGCGCTGAGATACAAGCATCCTCTGCATTCAGAGCGATGAGTGCCTGACGAGCTACGTGCGGCAATAAGATATCTGGATTCGGTGTAGAATGAAGTTTCTTGCCAGCAGCAGGATTCTGACCAGCAACAGTGAAGCTCACCTTTCCAGCCGGATTAGTAAGCATGCCAGTAGCTGTGAACTTATCAACATTCTTAGGAATCTTATATTCGATCACACTCTTAGAATGTGTCCCAATTCCTTGCAGAAATTTCCCTGACGAATCCTTGAGAGGCTTCCCCGTGCATGATTTATTTAGCTGCGTCTTCCCCCAGCTTTGTGTGGATTTTTTCCACTTACTCTTAGTTAGCTGAAGTGTCTTACCACCTTTCAGAGTCACTACAGGATCGATCCATGCTGCATGATCATTCCCAGTATCACCCTCTTCATTTACCACTAGATAGAGAGCTGTATACCCTCTGATGTCTTGTTCGATTTGAACAGTTTCTTTTCCAGTGATTACTTTGCTTTTATTCGAATCAGTAGCTACTGAACTTTCTTCTACTGGTGGATTCGCGCAGGCGATGAGAGCTTCAGCGGCTGCGACGTCACCCTTTCTGCCTAGAGCTACCGCTGCAGCTATCTGCACACGAGGATCCTGGTCCTTCAATGCGGATGTCAAAAGTTCTATGTTCACCTTCTTCGCCGTGCTTCTTCTATCAGCCATACAGCGGATTGCATGCTCTCTAAGCTCATCTATCTTTGCTAGCTCAGTGAGTGAACCTAGTGAATCATCTGCCTTAAGCTGTGCTATGGTATAAACTGCCGCCACTCTACTCTCTAGAGATAAGCTCTTATCCTCTGCTAGAGTTACGAGCTCAGCTGCGACTGAAGCATCATTTCTACGGAGTATCTCCTGCTGCACATAAACACGTGTCGTAAAGCTGTCTGACTTGAGTCCTTTCACTAGTTCAGGATTGTCCAGTATAGAGAGATCAGGAAATGGCGTATATTTCCAGCCTGACTTAGGCACCACACGTGAGATAAATCCTTTTTTTGCACTACCTTGATAACTTGCCCCATCCCACGCAGCAATATACATGCGGCCTGAACCATCTACATCGATGTCAGACACCTGCGCTGAACTGATAAAGTCTTCAGGTTTATTCGTAAATGATGCTCCATCCTTCTCCACTCTGTGGATAAAAATGTGTGATCTCCCCCAGTCAGTCATCATCGGAGTGTTATTGTATTTCACTGGCCAGCCTGGTTCTTGGAAGAAGATATTTCCAGTTCCTGAGCCACTACCATATTCACCGAGCGCTGGGATCATGTCTTCAGGGAAATTTGTATAAAGACTAGGATATCCATATTCACCAGACTGGATGTAATGGCTGAATCTCACCCACCAGCCCACACCGTCATTAGTATTCTCACGGGTGAACACATTCATGAACGGGTCAATCGCCACGTCATAGACATTACGCGTTCCGTGGATGAAAGTTTCTAGCTCGCTACCATCAGGTCGCACCCTCACGATGCCTCCACCATACATAGTAAGCTTTGTCCCATCAGTGCCCTCTGCTCCCACGAAGCCAAAGTCACCCACCGAAATATAAATCCAGCCATCAATAGCTAGGCGAATATTATTAGTAGAGTGGTCAGTGCCACGGGATTGGAGAAATTTTGGGTTACCAATATTCGTTACTAGAGCCTTAGGCGCGCCATCAGCCACGCCATCATTATCCGCATCCGTATAGACAGAGAGCTGCTGAGTTCCCACTTTACCATTCTCACCAGTGGTACAGTGCAGGCAGTAAAGCTTATCACCAATAGCGATCAAACCACGCGGGTTATCTATGTTCGCGTATTCAGTATGCTTATCCGCTTTGCCATCATTATTCGTATCGACCAATCTGATGATCTTACCAAGATTCAGCTTCTTGCCGAGCGACCCCTGCATATCGACTCCGACGTAAACCTCACCAGTAGGAGCGGCACAGAGGACTGCTGGACTAGGAGTTAAATCTGGGCCTGCAAACTGCGTTACTTTGAGATCATCAGGGGCGGTAGTCGTCCCAGCGAAGAGCTGTCCAGTAGATGTAGAGGCAATAATAGCGGAAAGTATAAACTTCTTCATATGCACATATACTTGCACGAGAAAATCTTCTTTCAAGAGTATT
>CALFBV010000020.1 GCA_937951395.1 uncultured Rubritalea sp. | reverse complement strand
TTGACTTCAAACTTTGCATACCTGCTACTTATTATACTCTGTTTCTTGATCTATCCTAAGCAGTTGACTAATATTCCGCTTATTGCTGAGAATCCTATGTTTGAGTATTTTGTAAATATCCCGATCTTTTTCTTCGGTTCTGTCTCTGTAGCATTATTTTATCTGACTGCTCAGAAGGCACTTCATCCTAAGACTTGGTTGAAAGAGATTATTTATTTACCGCTACTTATTGCGCTAGGGATAGGTATGAGTGTGAATAATGCGAAGGCTGTGCTGGAGGCTATATTCAATCATCAGTCCGGATTTGTCCGCACTCCTAAGTATGGGATCGATAAGGCTGGGGCAACTGGTCAAAAGAAGTCTGCGAATTGGAAGTCCAGTAAGTATAAGGCGATGAAATCTGTTACTCCGGTGATCGAATTCGCCTTTGGTGTGTTCTTCTTGATTGTGGTGATCAGTAACTACGCGGATGCTAACTTCGCTACTGCTATCCTTCTTACGCCATTCCCAATTGGGTTCTTCTTTACTTCTATTCCTTCTCTTAGGCGGATGTTCGCAGGATTTATGAAAAATAGTGTTGAAGAAAGCATAGATTCTGGTAAGTAAGGATAAGTTAACTAATTTCTTATGAAACCACACACCTTGCGTTCATTCTTCCAAGTCACCTTCATAGCACTTATTTCAGGCTTGTTATTGACGAGTTGTGGAAGCTCGCCTGGGGGCGATAAGAGGAATAAAATGATCGTCAGTGTGAAAGATCAGACCATGCTTCTAACTAAGGATGGTAAAGCTGTGAAAGCATATAAGATTTCCACCTCTAAGTTCGGGGTAGGTAATACACGTAATAGCAAAAAGACTCCACTAGGAAAAATGGAGATAGCTAAGAAGATAGGTGGTGGTTCTCGTAGTGGAACTGTATTCAAAAGCCGCAGAAAAACTGGCCAGATTATGAAGCCAAATACGAGAGGCAGAGATCCTATTGTGACTCGCATCATGTGGCTCAAAGGAAATGAATACCGTAATCGGGACACCTACCGTAGATACATCTACATTCACGGCACACCAGCTGAGCATAAAATAGGGACACCTGCTAGCTACGGTTGTATCCGTATGAAGTCTCGTGACGTTATCGATCTCTACCGCAGAGTCGGTGTGGGTGCTGAGGTGAAGGTCGTCTATGACCATCTTTACAAGACTCCGGAAGGTCGTAAAAGCGCTTCTGTTCTTCGTAAGGCTTATTACGGGGGCTAATCATATTTCTTCAAGCAGCCTCCTATTTGCCTAGCTGAGTAAAGATAATGATTAAATGACTCCGCTACTGAGAAAAATATTGGGCATGAGCTGGTTGCTGACCTTGTGCATGTTTGCGCTTTTAATTTTAGGCGTTTTTACCATCGAGAGTGCTGCTAGACATCTTACAGGTGGTGGTGAGGCGATAGCAGCTAAACAGGTGCAGTGGATTTTTATCGGCTCTGGAATATATTTTATCACTGCTCTGATCGACTATAAGTGGATTAAGTATCTAGCTGCTCCGATGTATGTATCGGGTATTATTTTGATGGTCCTCGCCATGAAGATTGGCAATAAGGTGCACCAGCTAGAAGTAGGCGGGCTGAGTTTTCAGCCAGCACAATTTTCGATTGTGGCAGGATTTATCATGATGGCATGGGTCCTGCAAGACTTGGCTAAATGGCATCCTTTGTTGAGTCTTCCGGGAGCGAAGGTGGCTGCGATTGCTATTCTCGCAATGATTCCTTTTGGGCTTGTGGCTGTTATGGGAGATCTAGGGTCTGCTATTGTTTGGCTTCCTGTGGCGGCGATTGTGATGTTAGTGAGTGGTGTGCCTTTCCGGTATTTGGCAGTGATTTCCTTGCTAGGTGCTGCGATCATGCCGATCTTGTTTCATGTGATTTTACCAAGTTTTTCGAGCCGAGGCGCGAACCGGATAGAGATCTATCTTGATATGCTTTATGGTCGTAAGGTGGATATCACTGGTGATGCCTATGGACCATACTATGTGTCAATGGCTGTGGGTCAGTCTGGGTATAAGGGGGTGGGCTTTAAGAATAATTCTTCGAAGCGCTCTCTTCATGATATGGGTTATATTCCTAAGAAAACGGCACATAATGATTATGTCTTTGGTGTGTTTGCGGAGGAGCAAGGTTTTCGAGGTAGTCTAATGCTAGTGCTTGGATTCAGTTTGTTGCTAATTCAGTGTATATTTATCGGTTATTACAGTAGAGATATGTCTGGGCAGATTCTTTGTGGGGCTGTCGTGGGGTTATTGTTTGCTCATATATTTGAGAATATTGCGATGTGTGTGTTGCTGATGCCAGTGACGGGCATTCCGTTGCCCTTTATTAGTTATTCAGGTACATTTGTGGTGATGTGTATGTTTATGTTAGGCTTAGTCCAGAGCGTCTGGGTGCATCGCAAGGGGGGCGATGGCGAGGTGGAGGAAAAGGTGAAGTTATCGCAGCGAGGGAAACAATTTAAACTGAACCGCAGGAGGTCTGATGAGAGGGTGAATCCTAACGAGTCGACTCAACGCGGTTCTTAAAAGTAGATTTAAAATAGAAAATTATTATGTATCATTGGTCAAAATTATCATCGGTTAAATGGATTGATGCGTGGGAAGAGAGATTTTATGGAAATGACCGTAGTGTTATTTCTGAGATCAAAGGGGGGAAGACTGTGAGGGTGGAGGTCTACTGCGAGACGAAGAAAGAAGCTGAAGCGATCAGGAAGCAATTTGGTGGGACGGTGCGTGAGGTGAAAACCCAGAATTGGGTTGCTCTGAGTGCTGTGGAGCGTCCGCCTCTGAAAATACGTGATGCGATTCTAGTATGTGGAGCTAGAGAGCTGAAAGTAGCTGATGAGCTGCGCAGTGAAAATCCAGAGAAGAAGGTGATACAGATCCCTGCTGAGATGGCGTTTGGCACGGGCGATCATGCTACGACATCCACGTGCCTTAGGTTTCTAGTAGATATTTCACGTGAGCAGAAAGAGAAATCATCAAAAGGTTGGCAGATGCTGGATCTAGGCTGTGGTACTGCAGTGCTAGCTATAGCTGCGAGGATGCTGGGGGCTGACGCTTGTGTGGCTCACGATTATGACCCTCAGGCAGTGCGTGTTTCTAAGCAGAATTTAAAGTTAAACCGTGTGGATGAGATAGAGGTTGAGGAGCAAGATGTATTAAAATGGAAGCCAAGGAAGAAATGGGCTGTGGTAGTGGCGAATATGTTTTCGACTATTTTGCAGGAAGCTTTCCCCACGATCGTGAAAACGATAAAAAAAGATGGAGACCTAGTAGTTTCTGGCATTTTAGCAGATCAGTGGGAAGTGACTAAACAGTGGGGAGAGGGGGCAGGGCTGGTCTTCGGAGAAGTGGTGAAGAAAGGGAAGTGGGTCACCGCTAGGGCTAAATTAAAGTCTTAGAAAATCTGTAAAAAGGAATACATTTAAGAATTTTTTCTGCTAGAGTTTCATTTATCTTGCATGATGAACGCTATCGGTTATGAACAGCCCGAGTTCAGGGGAGAGTTCATGTTTTATCAATTTAGATTATGAATGTTGCCCCTGAGGCTACTGTCATCATCTAATTTTAACTGAAACATAACGAGACAATCCTCATGGAAAGCATTTCATCACGCATCACTAACGTCACTCCTTCACTCACTCTTAACATCACCAATCAGGCAAAAGCCATGAAATCTAGGGGTGAGGAAGTCTATGGTCTAGCAGGGGGAGAGCCAGAAATGGACACTCCAAATTTCATCAAGGAGGCTGGTATCAAAGCTCTTCAAGATGGTAAAACTAAGTATACTCCAGCAGCGGGTATTCCTGAGCTAAGAGAAGCTATTGCTAATAAGCTCAAGACTGAAAATAACATTGAGTATGATCCACGCCAGATCATCGTCGGTAATGGTGCTAAGCACTCTTGCATGAGTGCTATAATGGCTGTGATAGAAGAAGGGGATGAAGTCATCATTCCTTCTCCATACTGGCTCTCTTACCCGGAGATGGTGCGCATCGCAGGTGGTGTTCCAGTTCTCGTGGAGACTACGGAGGCAAACAACTGGAAGATCACTCCAGAGCAGTTCGAGGAAAATATGACAGGTCTCACGAAGATGATCATCATCAACTCACCAGGTAATCCTACTGGAGCAGTCTACACAGGAGAAGAGCTCAAGGCTCTCGGTGAGGTGGCTCTCCTGGAAGATATCATTATCCTATCTGATGAGATCTATGAGAAACTCGTCTATGGTGATGCTAAGCACGTAAGCATCGCATCTATTAGTCAGGACCTGTATGACCTTACTATCACAGTCGGTGGCTTCTCTAAGGCTTACTCCATGACAGGATGGCGCCTAGGCTACATCGCTGCACCTAAAGCGATCGCAGAGGCTATTTCATCTATGCAGGGACACACGACATCGAATCCATGCACGTTCTCTCAATATGGCGGTCTAGCGGCACTCACTGTGGAAAATACTTTCGTGGAAGATCTCAGAGCGGAGTATGATCAGCGTCGTCAGTTTATGCTAAATAAGCTCAAGTCTATCCCTAACATCAGCATCACTGAGCCAGAAGGTGCATTTTACTTCCTAGTAAATACTGCCCAGCTCGGCATTAAATCAGTGAACCTATGTGACAAACTTCTTACGCGTTACCGTGTGGCAGCTGTCCCAGGGATCGCATTTGGCAATGACAACAGCATCCGTCTCAGCTACTGCACTACTCTCGATGTGCTGAACGAAGGTCTCACTCGTTTCGAGGAGTTCTGTCGCTCGCACTAAGCAGGATTAAAAGTGATTTTCAAAAGTGTCTCAGGTAAATCTTTGCCTGAGGCACTTTTTGTGTAGCTTGAGCTCATGAATGTTAAACCACTCACTATTGCTGGTGTTGCTCTCTTTGGAGTATTAGGTCTGTATGTAGCTTCCGCCAAGCCTGAGAAGCCGAATAATGCTAGAGTCACCAATAAGGCGAAAGTCATAGCGGCTGTAAAGCATCTAAAGTCTGGGAAGAAGGATGATGCAAAGAAAAAGAAGCAGGTTTTAGTGTTCTCAAGAACTATGGGATACCGTCACAAATCCATCGATCTAGGTAAACAGACTCTGCAGATTATGGCTGACGCAACTGGTGCGT
>CALFBV010000019.1 GCA_937951395.1 uncultured Rubritalea sp. | reverse complement strand
TACTGAGGAAGCCATCGCAGTGAACGAAAAACGTGTGGAATATGAGACTTCTGGTAAGTCTTTGCCTGACCTGAATACAACAATCAAGACTGTATACTCATCATGGGGATTCGTCACACTCAACGGTGGTGATGTGCAAGGTGTAGTGCCAGGATCTACTCTTAATGTAGTAAGAGGAGAAGAAGTAGTAGCTAAGCTTAAAGTAACCACTGTAGAGCCAAATAGAGCAGCAGCTGACATTCTCAGAGAAACTGTAAGCGCTGATGTGTCTCTCAGAGCTGGTGATAAAGTAGTGGCGGATGCTCCTGCTCCTGCGGCTGACGCTAAGAAGATGACAGCTAACTAAGTCCTAATTGCCAACATAAACACAACATTTAAAAGAACATGAAACTTATACTATATATACTCGCTTTAGTTGCTATTGGTGGTGCCGCTGGCCTATCAAAGATGAACATTGATAAGCATCAGGAGCAGCTCGACCTCACTAAGGCTAAAGAAGCCGAGGTAAGCCGTAAGAAAAGAGATCTCGTTTCTAAAGTGACTGAATTTACTGATGAAGCTAGTCTCAGCGCTGAGGCTAAATCCCAATACAATGGGCTTATCGCTGATAAAGACATCAGAGAGAAGGACGTTAGAGATAATAACAAGCTCAGCGCTAGTCTAGATGAAGGTCTGGAAGAGCTTGTTGTTGAGAAAGATAAAATTAATGCGGCGATGGAAGCTCTTAAGAAGGGGTTTGAAGGTGAGGATATTCAGTTAGATGGGGTTGCAGAAGCTGTTACTAATCTCGAAGACGAGAAAAAGGAACTCTTCAAGAATAACACAGCTATTCAAGAAGAAGTCGGTATCTTTGATAGTGCTGTGAAGGCTAACCAAGGTGTTCTTGCTGATTTCAGAGCAGCTCAAGAGAAGCGCCGCAAGAATCTGGCAGCTAACAAAGTATCATCACTCATCACTGCTGTGGATAATGAGTGGGGATTCGTAGTGGTTAAGCCGCACTCAGATGCCATCATTAAGCAGGAATCTAAGCTTGTAGTGATCCGCGGCAACAAGCACATCGGAAGACTTACTATCAACGCGATAGAAGATGAAGGTGCTAGAGTCCTAGCTAACATCGACTACAAGAGCATAGCTTCAGGAATGAGAATTAGACCAGGAGACCGTGTCATCCTGAGTAAGCCGATTACTAAGTAGTCTACTCTTCTTCAAAATATATTTCTAAGCCCACAGAGCCTGCTCTTGTGGGCTTTTTGTTTATTTGAGGAATGCCGATTTTTAGAAAAAGCAAATGATTTTTGAACGCATTCATGGTATACCTGTCTTAAACCAAAAGTAATATGACTAGCATCTTGATCAATGCTCTAGGTTCTGCGGACGCTGTTGAAGATAAACAATCAGTAGTAAAATCAATCACTCCTATGGAAGAAAGAGCTCAACCCAAAGCAGGTTCCCGTTCACGTGTAGACCCTGACTTACGCCTCGTGCAGCTCGCGCAGCAGGGTGATACGAAGGCGTTTGATGAACTAGTCATGAAATACAGCCAGAAGCTCTACGGGCTAGTCTATCACATGACATCGAATAAGGACGATACGCATGATCTCCTGCAAGATGTATTCGCTAAGGCATACCGCTCAGTGAGCAAGTTTCGTGGGAATTCCATGTTTTATACCTGGATTTATTCCATCGCTACGAATATGACCTTGAATTTCCTCAAGAAGCGCAAGCGTAGAGTAGCATCCAGCCTTGATGACATCGATACGGGTATTCAGAATGACCCTGCATTTGTCGATGCTAGCCACCGAGCGAACCCCAGAAGACAGATAAATATCAACGAACTTCAAAAAAAATTGAACAAAGCGATGATGACGTTGTCAGAAGACCATAGAGCGGTAGTTACCATGTTTGATATCCAAGGTATGGCACATGCAGAGATCGGTAGCATATTAGGAATATCTGAGGGTACAGTACGCTCCAGACTTTTCTATGCTCACCAGCAACTCAGAGGATATCTAACTGAATTTCAAGGTAGCGAGAGACAAAGTTAAGAAAAATTTAATAAACAAAGATCATGACAGACAAAGAAATACAAGACCTCCTCAGCCTCAAGAAATACGAGCAACCAGAAGAAGGTTACTTTGATGATTTTCTCGTGGAATTTCAGCAACGTCAGCGTTCTGAAATGCTCAAGACATCAGCGAGGGGGCTTCTCTTAGAGCGTGCCAAGGCATGGTTCTCAGAGTTTGGCGTAATGCGCTGGGTGATCGGTGCCGGGGCTGCCTACGCTGCTGTTGCACTAGTATTTAATGTTCTCCCAGGTCAGACAACAGATGCGGCAACTGTAGCTACCATTGGGTCTGAGATGATCGCACCCAAAGAGAATGCTATTCCTGCGGTCTCTATTGAGCATGTAGCAGAGGGAGAGATCATGCCAGTGAGTATGGTATTCTCTCATCCAGTAGACTTTTCAGGTTCTGCTCCTGCGTTCTCTGCAGAAGAAAGAATTTTCTAGACTAAAACTCTGAATTTCTAAGCACTCTTGGAGCTTTTTGCGCTTTGTGCTTGAATTACTAAGTGATTCAATTTAAAACTCAATCATGTTAAAAACTTGGTTTTCCGTATTATTTTTCACCCTCTTCAGCTCTTTATTAGCTTATAGCCAATCCAAGACTTTGAGTTTCTCCTCAGTCGCAGAAGGCGGCAAGACTTACGAGGCTGAAGGCACCCTAATGGACGATAATGGAACTCTCGTTACGATTGCCCTCGTAGGTGCTGACCCTACTAAAGCCACGGTGAAAAATGCTAAAGGCGAAGATCTGGCTCTCAAGCTAATCATCCATGATCCTGTTAGCAGAATCACTATTCTGGAACTACCAGAAGCTGAGCGTGATGGTGTAGGAGTTGTGTCAATGATAGGTGATAGTACCACTCTTGAGCCAGGCGATGCAGTGATCACAAATATAGTGAAAAGGAATGAAGTCAGTCGTGTAGTCAGTCACGTGAGACGTCACAAGGGAAAAATCTTACCTCTAACATTTGTTAGGATCAATCATCCCTTAGGTCTGCAGAGAGCGGGGACTCCAGTGCTTAATTCTAAAGATGAGCTAGTAGCATTTGTCTTTCAAAAAGACAGTAGTGATAAAACCATGTTCGCGCTACCTGTCGAAGTGCTCACGAATGTGAAGCGATTCGTCAAAAAAGGAGTGGGAACTTTCAAGCCATGCTGGATTGGAGTTAGCATGGATCACCTCAACGACGCGCCAGTAATCATCAGTGTCCGCCCAGGCACTCCAGCTAGAGATGCAGGACTTCTTAAAGATGACGTTGTGTTATCCATCGGTGGTAAGAAAGTGGCTGATTACCCAGCAGTAGTAAATGCCTTTTACTATCTTCAGGCTGGAAGTCCTACTGAGTTTAAAATACTCAGAGGCACTAAGCTGATGAATCTGAGCGTCATTCCTGAGGTGAACCCGCTCTACAAATAATCACTACTTCCTGAGGCTATGAAAATTGGTATCATCGCGAACCCTTTCAAGGACGGGGCGCGCTCTGCATTGTTAAAGTTGATCGATATTTTAAAATCTCACAAGCTAGATACCATTGTTGAAGATGAAACTGTTGCTAAACTCGATCTCTCTAACAGAAGTATTCCCGAGCTCCCGGCGACAGGTTTAGCCAAAAAGTGTGATGTAGTCATCGTGCTAGGTGGTGATGGCACTATTCTCGATGCAGCTCACAGACTGGGGCCTACTGACGTCGCCGTTGCAGGAGTTAACCTAGGGCATCTAGGGTTTCTTACTAGCTGTAAGGATACAGAGATGGAGCTCCTCGTAGCGGCTCTGGCG
This sequence comes from uncultured Rubritalea sp., assembly GCA_937951395.1. Taxonomy (GTDB): domain Bacteria; phylum Verrucomicrobiota; class Verrucomicrobiia; order Verrucomicrobiales; family Akkermansiaceae; genus Rubritalea. The sequence goes on along the minus strand of CALFBV010000019.1, from coordinate 1,414 downwards.
GCAGGTGAGCACCTTGTAGTCCCACGGATGCTTCTGAAGGCGACTGTGAAGCATGCCGATGGCTCTTCAACCGAATATTCTGCAGTCAATGAAATCACCCTCACTCGTGGTCAGACCGGCAGAATTGTCGCGATGGATGCTTACATCGATGGCGACCTGCTCAATCATTACCGAGCAGACGGACTTATTGTCGCCACACCCACAGGCTCTACGGCATACTCGCTCGCGGCAGGTGGGCCATTGCTCTCACCAAATGCGCAGAACTTTGTCATCACGCCTATTTGTCCACACAGCCTAAGTAACCGTTCTCTGGTTCTAACAGATAGTTCAGTGGTGGAGCTGACATCGGTAGATGACTCGGAAGCTCCTACACTGTTCAGCTCGGATGGGCGTAATCCAGTAGAGGTGCTCCACGGTGGAAAAATCATTGTTGAGAAGGCAGATCACCGTCTGAACATGATCCGCCTAGAAGGAAGATCCTTTTTCTCCACCCTCAGGCAGAAGCTTCATTGGGGGTAATTGATTAGATAGAAATTAGACGATGCCCGATTTATCTTATGAGAAAGCTGTGATTAAGCGTGGTGATGCGGCTAGTTTTGCTCACATTGTAGGTATCGATGAAGCCGGTAGGGGGCCGCTAGCTGGCCCAGTCTCAGCTGCAGCGGTGATCTTACCGAAAGGCTACAGTCACGATCTTTTGGATGATTCTAAGAAGCTCAGTGAGAAAAAACGTGAACTGATCTACGAAGATATTATTGCAGATAAGCGCATTCGTTGGGCACATAGTTTCGCCGAGGCAAAGGAGATAGATAGCATCAACATCCTTAAGGCTACCCACGCGGCAATGGCGAGAGCGGTAGCGCAGCTAGATGACGATAAAATCTATTGTCTGATCGATGGTTTACCAGTGAGCAATTTCCCATTCCCATCAGAAGGCATCGTGAAAGGTGATGGAAAAAGTCTCAGCATAGCCGCAGCCAGTATCATCGCCAAAGTCACCCGAGATCGGAAAATGCTGGAGTATGCAGAGGAATTCCCCGAGTATGGGTTTGAAAGACACAAAGGATATGGAACTAAATTCCATCTCGAAGCCCTCCAGCTCCATGGCCCTACTAAGATACATCGTCAATCGTTTGCACCCGTTGCTAAACTCTCCTTATAGGCTGAGTAATAAGCAGGGTGAGAAAGTGGGGCATATCAAAATAGGTGAGGTCGGCGAAAAGATGGCGCGTTTAAGGCTCTATTGTAGTGGTAGGAAAATCCTCTACACAAATTTCCGCGGTCCAAACGGTGGTGAAGTTGATATCATCGCGCGAGATGGTAATACATTGAGTTTTGTAGAGGTGAAAACGAGGCGTAAGCGTAGTACTAGCCGCCCACTAGATGCTGTGAATGTCAAAAAGCAAGAGCTCAT
>CALFBV010000018.1 GCA_937951395.1 uncultured Rubritalea sp. | reverse complement strand
ATAGTATTTCAAGCTTTTCAGATGGAGTGAAGCTCTGGTTGTCACTGATGATGCTACTTTGTGGAATCAGTTTTCCGCTCTATATGGCACTACTGAAAAAGGACGTCAATGTTCTGAAGCGTCACGAAGAGACTCGCTGGTATCTGATTCTGATTGTTGTATCAATTGTTGTGATTCTGATTTCTAATTCCAGGACTGAATGTCTTTCGTGTCTAGTAGATGTGATCTTTGATGTCACTACCATCATCACTACTACTGGCTTCACAGTGGGGGATTACGATACCTGGCCGGCTTTCAGTAAGCAGGTGATCATGCTGCTCATGGTGGTAGGTGGGTGCTCTGGATCTACTGCTGGGGGGATAAAGGTCAGCCGTGTGATGCTATGGATACGTTCCATGAAAAATGAGATCATCCGTGGCTTCCGTCCTAATGTGGTGCTGAAACTACAGATGAATGGCAAGACTGTGGATGATCAGGTGGTGCGATCAGCTTATGTGGTGACATCGGTGGCTGTGTTCTTCTTCCTAGCAGGATCCATGGCGATCACACTTTTAGAACCAAAGCTAGAGGTCGTAACCTGTGCCTCGGCAGTGCTTTCATCGATCTGTAACATCGGTCCAGCGTTCTCGGAGTTGGGGCCTACTCAGAATTTTTCTATCTTGTCTGCACCGTCGCTCGGAGTTCTCTCCATGCTGATGATACTAGGTAGATTAGAATTCATAGCGGTATTAGTCCTGCTAAGTAGAAGACTCTGGAGAAAATACTAGGGGGAGGAGTCTTTCCTTTCTTTCCTTTCTTTCCATTTTTCTTTGAGGAAATCGATTGTTTTTTCTTTCAGGACTTCTTTGATTTCTGTCTTCTCATTAGTTTGTTCTATGGGTGTCAGTTTAGCAGGAGGGGATTTAGTCTCTGCTTGGCAACCGCCGAGTCTAAAGAGAAAGAAAATTCCTAACAGAATAAGACCAAGTAGGATGATCCCGCTGATGATGATCTCAGCTTGAAAGAGGCCAGATGTAGACCACTTCCGACGTAAGTCAGCACGATGACGTGGACTGGCAAGGGCGACGATAAATTCTAAAAGCAGGATGATGAGCTGTGCAAAAAAGGAAAAGATGCCACCAATCAAGCTAACTATTGCCTCTACGATAGTGTCCATAGGGGGTTACTCCTCTTCGTGTTCAGAATTGATTTCGACCTCAGCTTCTAATTCAGTCTCATCCTGAGTAAGCTCTACTTCCGCTTCCTCCTCCTCTTCTGCCTTTGTGTCACCATCAAGCAGTTCGGAGACTTCTTTCTGAACATGTTCCACCTGGTCTAGCGGAATATTGGGGTCGAGGATGATGTAAACTTCGCCGCTTTTGCGGTGCTCATAGATCCGTAAAATTCCGTTTGGGGTTTGTTGCTTGTCAGTTTCCTTAAGCAGCTTTTTTCTTTCTAACATCACGGCTAGAATGTAGCGCGCGTTTTCGGTGTGTTCTTGATCTTCTTCTATCAGGCGGCTCAATAGATCTTCAGCAGATTCCTTTGTGACGACTTCCACCTTATCCTCTGTGATAGGTGGCTCGTAGGTAGATTTCCAAAACGAGAAGGGCTTGCTGAGTTCCTCTGGGCGCTCGTTCCAGGCGCCGAGTGAGAAGTCCATGCGGAGGTATCCACTGGACTCTGGGTCTGGAAAGATAGCGGTGTAGAATTCCTCCTGATCTTTAAATTTAACTTCTGTTAGAGCGCATTGATGTGCTCTGGATTTGATGGACCAAGCTTCGGGTAATGCCATGATTTTGTGTGTTTAAGTGTTAAGTTATTGACCGCCAGGGATAAGGTTTTTGATTGTCTGATAGATAGGCTGCCCAGTGATGCGGCGGTAGAACAGTATGAGTGCAATGAATGCGAAAAAAATGTTTGTAGCCCAGGCTGCGAGGATGGGAGATAGATGGCCAGATTCTCCAAGCGTAGGAAAAACGGTGGAACAAAAGATCATCCCAGCACAGAGGAAGATGGCGACAGCTACACCACCGCCTACTCCACGCCTGTTGAGTACTATCCCCAGTGGAGCGGCTAGTAGGATGATGATGAGGCAGATGAATGGCTGAGCGTATCGATAATAAAGATGAGTCCGGTATGCCCGCTTGTCTGATAGTGGGTTGTCATGGTGATTCATTAGCCAGCTCTTGAGCCCTGGGATGCCCAGATAGGGCGCTTTGAGCCCTGGGTTAATGATCTGCCATGGGGTTTCTTGCCAATCAGTGACCATGTCAGTCTCTGAGACGGTGACTGGGACTGGTTGATTAGGGTCAGGCTTGCTTAGGTCAAAAATGATTGGCTTTGTTAGAGTCCACTGGCGTTGATCCAACGACCAAGTAGCCTGCTCTGCGAGGATCTTTTGGGTGGCATGATTGTTCTCATCTAGCGTAGTGATTTCAATGGACTTCAGCGGTTCTCCTGAGGTGTGAGCGAAGGGGAATATGCCTACTAGCCAGTGACGCGTGTCTGACTTGTTTTGGAAAGCTACGGACTCAGCAGCGTTTGACTCTATTCCCTTGGCCTCGTTGATGATTATTTTTTCCTGACTCTCTGCATAAGGTGCCCAGTGATAGTTGAAAATCATGCAGACCAAAGTGGCTACGAGGCCTACTAGAACTAGGGGTCTACTGAAGCGTAGCATCCCACGCCCCGTCTGAATGATGGATACAAGCTCTTGGCTTTTGGACATTCTACCGAGCGCCCAGAGTAGGGATAGCATAAGGGAATAAGGGAGGATGAACACGATTAGAGCTGGCATTTTCGTGATGTAGTGTCGGATCATGATGCTGGCCACTTCCTCGGACTGCTGGAAATCTGAAAGGTTATCCTGTAAGTCCTCGATGAACATGATGATGAAAAGCGCCCCGAAACAGATGAGGAAGCAATTAAAGAAAATTTTCAACGTGTAGCGATCTAGGCGATCCATACAATAGTAACCGACACTACATAGAAAGGGTAGAGCGCAGAGTATGCCGAGTAGCCATACGCGCAGGCCGTGTGCTTGCTTGTGAGAGTTAGGATAGCCGATGAACTGCTGGGCTACTACTTCCTTCTCATGTGGTATCAGCACACAGCCAACTATAACTCCTACGATGAGTAGGAGGAGAGGGACGAGAAATTTTCTAAGATGAACGGGCATAGCTTGCGCCTCATGTTCATCTCTCATGGTAATTCTTACAAGCTTTTAGACATCAAAATCAAATACGACCACTCGCTCTAGATAAGGGACTACGATTTCATCGTCTTGCCGCCAGTTCCAGTGGCATGAAATGCAAATTTTTGCATGATTTTAACCAGTCACGGATAGGAGAGAGGAACTTCATTCATGTTGTAATCTTAGAAGACTTGGTTTAACGTCAGCTCATGCAAGTCACGCTAAAGCATCTCTACATTTCAGATGGACACAACTACTTCGGTCGCTACGGGAAAACCTCTCTGGGGCATTTGATCGAAGAGAGAGAGACTTTGGAAATAGTGGCGGGGAAGGGAATCAAGGATGATCGTTTTTTTGATTATGAGGAAGACTATAAAGGACAAATTACATTTTTTGATTACGCCGTTTATGAGAAGGTGAGAGATGAGGTGGTGAAGGGGGACTTAGACCCTAGTAAATTTCGACGTAATGTCATCATTGATGGTGTGGATCTTAATAGTCTAATAGGAAAGAGATTTGGACTAAACGGGATTGAGTTTACAGGATCATGCGAATGCTCACCATGTTTCTGGATGGATGAAGCTTGTGCAGAGGGAACGTTAGAATTTTTAGTAGGAAAGGGAGGTCTAAGAGCCAGAATACTTCATGATGGTGAACTCCGGTCTGGGGTCTATGAATTAGAGGTTTTAGGCGATTATCCAATCGAGGAAGATTCAAAAAATGAAAAAATCTGAGTCAGTTAGCATCATGAAGTTGGTCGGGTCAGATGCGCAAGAGGTGCAAGACTTAGTGGCTGTAGAGGAGCCTCTTCAGATCACAGTGGATGGCGTGCCCATAGCAGTAGTGATGCGGACAGTAGGTGATGATGCAGATCTCGTTATAGGGTTTCTAATGACGGAAGGGATTATCGATTCTATCCAATCTGTTAGACGCATAGATCTGGAGCAAAAGCAGAACCATGCGCTGGTATTTCTGGAAGATGATGTACAGGTAGATCTCGCGAGACTCCAGAGGAATCTATACAGCGCGAGTAGTTGTGGAATCTGTGGGAAAGCAAGCATCGATGAAGTGTTTCTACATATTCCGAAGTCTAATGTTCCTAGAGGTAAGTTTTTTATCACTAGAGAATCTCTAAGAGAAGCTCCTAATCAATTGAAAAGATCTCAAGATGTCTTCGAGCAAACTGGAGGGTTACAT
>CALFBV010000017.1 GCA_937951395.1 uncultured Rubritalea sp. | reverse complement strand
GATCTTCTTTGCTGACTTAAATTTAGCGGGCCAATGAATCCAGAGAGGTGAACGGATACCACCTTCCTGGACGTCAGCTTTCCTGCCACGGAATGCTCCAGTGTGACGGGTCGTGTTAGGCCCATTATCATTGAGGTAAATGATGATAGTGTTTTCTAAGAGTTTCTTTTCACCGAGAGCGCTGATGAGTTTGCCTACGTTCTGATCGAAGTTAGTAATCATCGCTGCGACGCGTGCTACTGTGTCTAATTGCTTTTCATTAGTTTTTAAGTTCTCTGGCAGAATAGAAGCGATGTCCTTTGCTTTATAATGCGCTAGTAATTCCTCAGGAACATCACCGAATGGACCATGCGGAGCATTAGTAGCAATGTAGGTGAAGAATGGTCGCTCAGCAGTTTGGCAATCATTGATGAATTTGATAGCTTCTTCAAAATACAGATCAGTGCAGTATCCTTCAGTTGTTGTCTCTTTGTTATTTCTAAATAGGATCGGATTTGTGTAGCGTTCGTTGTTCTCAATGGGGTCTGCAGGCTGAGCTAGACCACCACCTTTATGGATGAATGAATATTCAAAACCTTGGTCAGAAGGACGCATCGGATAGTTGTCACCAAGGTGCCATTTACCAAATATTCCTGTAGCGTAGCCTGCGCCCTGGAGAGCTTCTGCAATGGTGACTTCGTCGCTTGCCATCATGGATCTGGCTAGGTAGGTATCGAGGCACTTAGTGCGTTGATTGTATCTGCCCGTCATTAGAGATGCTCTAGTCGGTGAGCATACTGGGCTGACGTAGAAGATCTCCCAGCTCACACTTTTCTTAGAGAGGTTATCGAGATTTGGGGTCTCAATGATCGCATTACCATGCACTCCAAAGTCGCCCCAGCCCTGATCATCACTCATGAGCAGTATGACATTAGGCTGATTCGTAATCTTCTCAATCACAAGCGCTGGGTCAGGATCTGTTTTCGGAGCTACGGCATCTTTTTCAGTTGTCGCCGGAGCTTCATCCTGAGCATGAACTAGGCTACTAAAAATAAGGAGTCCACTAAGAAGATAACTAGGTTTTAAAAGGGATGATAATGTTGAGTCAATCATGATTGGTTATATGAATTATGAGAGATATTTCATGTAGGTCAAGATAAGCCACTCGAAGGAGCAAAGATTGTAGCAAATCTAGTTCGAAGGGCTATTATACAGTTTTTCTTCATGATGGAGGCTAGCACATGGACTCCTCTTGGAATGTAGCCAACGTTTGGCATGACTCTGAAGGCTCTCTTATTACTAGAATTTAGACTCGAAGCTTTCCTTTGGCAGGAAACCTGTTTGAGCGCGCGGTGGGGGATCCTCCACAAAAAAACACCCCACCTTGTAGGGTAGACTTAGATGAAAGCCTAAGTCTAAAAAACAGGACGGGGTGAAACACATACATAAAGAAACATTTATGTATTTAATGAAAAAGTGTTTAAATTTATTCTGCTTCTGCTGTCTCTTTAGCGGCGTCTTCTACTGCTTGCTTAATCAGAGTCTGATCAGCTTCAGAGAGCTTAGAGAGTTGATATTTGACTACTTTGAGGTTTCGGAGTTTGAAAGTAACTTCTTTTCCATTGACCTGAGTGACTGATGCGGTGATGGATTTTCCTTCAGAATTTGTCCATGCACGCTGAGCAATAAGTGGCTGGTTAGATTTTTCAGGCGTTTTACTGGCTTTCTCATCTTCTAAGACCACGTCTTTAAGTGCTTTTTTTACTGTTCTCTCAAAATTATTATCACTTGAATGTCCTTTATAGATCAGCTTGCCTTTAGTGTCAAAGACAAGAGCCACTGGTATGCCGCGGACTTTCATTGGGCCGCTTACTCCTTTGGTAATTGTGAATTCTACTTTGGCGTTGTCAGTGACTTGTTTGATTTTATCGTTACTGCTTCTTTGGCACTCAGCACCGATGATGACGAGTCCCTTTTCACGTAATTTTTTGTCCATCTGAACCAGATGGGGCATTCCTGCGATACAAGGTGGTCAGTTAACTCCCCAGTATTCTATGACTACTACTTTGCCTTTGAGGTATTGGGCGGTTGGCTTCTCTCCGATGATCGTTTCTTTAAATTTCCAATTGGATAAATTCTGTTCACCATTTTCGGCAGATGCACTGAATGGGAGCACTGCAAGCATGGTGGCTACAAGTGCGGTGATTAGTTTCGTTTTTCTCATGATGTTTTAGAGGTAGCTAGTAAAATGCATTTCAACTTAGCCATTATTACACATAAAGCGTAGAACTCAAGTGATCTTGTCTTGTTATTGTTAATTTTTTTACATTAGCCAGGATCGCTCATTGATTGACCTAGCTGAGCAATTGGCATACTCTGCCGTCTCATGACTGAAATAACCCTAAGCAAGAATAGTATACAGCCTGTCGTATACAACCGTGATCCAGAACTCCTCTCACCTGCAGGTAACTGGGACTGTGCTAAGGCGGCGGTAGTAAATGGGGCAGATGCTATCTTCTTCGGGCTGAGTAAATTTAATGCCCGTCTGCGTGCGGATAACTTCACTGAGGAAGATCTACCAGAGCTGATGAAATTTCTACATGCTCACGGTGTAAGGGGATTCGTGACCATGAATACCCTTATTTTCACTGGTGAGCTAGAGGCCGCAGAAGCGCAGCTTAGGTTGTTAGAGGAATCCGGAGTAGACGCTATTATTGTCCAAGATTTAGGTTTAGCGAGGATAGCTAGACATGTAGCGCCTAAGTTAGAAATCCACGCATCCACACAGATGACGCTGACTTCGCCAGAAGGGCTTCAGTTTGTGGACTCGCTTTATAAGTTAGAGCGCGCAGTGCTTTCACGTGAGCTTTCGGTGGAAGATATTGGCAGATTTAAACCGAAGGAATGCGTTCCGCTCGAGGTCTTCTGTCATGGTGCACTTTGCGTAGCATACTCTGGTCAGTGTCTCACCAGTGAGTCACTAGGTAAACGCTCTGCAAACCGTGGTGAGTGCGCCCAAGCCTGCCGTATGCCTTATGAACTAGTCGTAGATGGAGAGACTCAGGAAATGGGTGAGGTTCGTTATCTTCTCAGCCCTCAGGATCTAGCCGCTGTCGATGTCATCCCTAAGCTCATCGAGGAGGGTGTGGTTTCATTTAAAATAGAAGGACGTCTCAAGAGTCCAGAGTATGTGGCAGCGGTCACTAAAGTTTACCGCAAAGCGATCGATGATGCGGTTGCGAAGTGCGAGTCCACAGTCACTGAGCGAGATAGGTATGCGCTAGAAATGACATTTTCTCGTGGGTTATCTACAGGATGGTTAGAAGGGACAAACCATCCATATTTGACTCATGGTAAATTTGGCAAAAAACGTGGCGCCTACGTAGGTGAAATCACTCAAGTGGGTAGAGGGTATGTTCAGGTGAAATGGACCGGGAACACGGATCTGAAATCTGGAGACGGAATAGTCTTCGATGCTGGCGAGGATAGAAACGATGAGCAGGGCGGTAGGATTTTCCGCGTGGATGGCGATAAAGTAAAATTTCACGAGAAGCACTCAAATGTAGACTGGACCCGAGTGCGTGTGGGGCAGGGGATCTGGAAGACCGATGACCCTAAGCTCAATGCCGAGGTCAAAGCACTCTGGAAAAATGTGAAGCCTCAGCTGAAAAAGGAACAGCTCAACATCAGCGTCAGTGGCGCAGTGGGCGAGCCTATGGTTCTGAGAGCTAGTGGAGTTTCTGTTCGTTCAGAAGATCTGTTAGAGCAAGCTCAGAATAGACCGGTTAGTCAGGAACTATTAGAGAAGCAACTTTCACGTCTAGGTGAGACTGCCTATGCGCTCGCAAAAGTAGAAAACAATCTAATAGGCGAAGTAATGATGCCAGTCTCTGCTCTCAACCGCCTTCGCAGAGCTTTAGTCACCGAGTTAGACAAGCGCACAGTAATCACGGAGGTGCATCAGCGCTCAGAAAATAAACTGGATTCGCTATTCCCTGACATGGGAGATGAGCAAGATGTGGTCAACGAACTTAGTATTCTTACACGCCAACCACACCAAGTGGAAGCAGCGTTAGAAGCGGGGATCAAACGAGTCTATGCAGACTTCGAAGACATCCGTAGATATAAGGATGCAGTCAAGCTGGTCAGAGATTTTGGTCAAGATGCTACGATCCATCTAGCAACACCACGCATCCAGAAGCCGGGTGAGGGGGGCTACTTTAAATACATCGACAAGGCAGAAGCAGATGGAGTTCTCATACGTAATCTGGGAGCGATCGAGTATTTTAAAAATAGAGAAAATTTCTACCGAACAGGGGACTTCTCGTTGAACTGCGCCAACCCAATCACCGCAAAAATTCTTAAGGAGCAAGGAAACCTAGATCACCTCACCATTTCCTATGACCTGAACATCAGCCAAGTGAAGCAGATGCTCTACAAGTCTCCAGAGAACTGGTATGAGCTTACCATTCACCAGCACATGCCGATGTTTCATATGGAGCACTGCGTGTTCTGCACTTTCCTAAGTGAAGGGACTAGTATCAAGGACTGCGGTAAACCGTGTGAGAAGCATGAAGTCCAGCTTAGGGATAGAGTGGGGCAGCTGCACACTCTGAAAGCAGATGTGGGCTGTAGAAATACTTTATTCAATGGTAGGGCTCAAACTGGCGCGAGATTCTATGATGATCTGGCAAAAGCTGGACTCGGCAAATATCGCATCGACCTGCTCAACGAAACCAAAGACGAAGCTCTCATGACGATCCAGGCATACCAACAACTCATCGACGGAAGGTCAGACGGCCACATGCTCTGGCAAGACTTAGATGTGATGGAGAAACTCGGCGTGACTGAGGGAACCTTTAGCGAGGATTTTAAATAAGGCGGATAGCTAAACGCAACAAAAAACCATCTAGTTTCCTAGATGGTTTTGTATTTAAAGTGTTCTTAGATCGGCTTAAATGAATAAGCCAAAACAAGCCATGTTCTGCAAGGATTACTCGCTGAGAGATGGCTTCTTGGCGCGGCGAACCGAACCGAATCTCTTAGTGAACTTGTCGATGCGTCCCTCAGTATCCACGAAGGTAGATTTACCTGTGAAGAATGGGTGTGTATCAGCAGTAACTCCTGCTGAGATTACAAAGTAGTCTACACCGTCAACAGTCTCTGTCTTGTCTGACTTAGCTGTTGAGCGTGTGAAGTAACGTTTACCCGATGTCATATCCTGAAAGATGACTGGGTGGTAGTCTGGGTGAATTTCTGATTTCATGATTATTTATTGGTTTAAATCTGCGTTTCCGACGCAGCAAGAACGTGGAGATTGCAGAAAATCAGCTAACTGTCAAGCAGATGCGCGGTAAATAGTGCTTTTTGTTAAGGGGGGTAGAGTAATAGAATGTTTCCATTTTCCATTGCTAAGCTGCATTTCTAACGAGAGCGACTAACACGCCCTGAATAATAAGCTCTCTGGCTGGAATAAGGTCTGGGAACATTTCGTTCTCTGCTCTGAGGAACGGTTTGCCATTTTCTACGACGTAGCGTTTGAGTGTGGTCTCGCCGTCAATAAGAGCTGCCACGACGTCGTTTTTTCTAGGCTCTCTAAATTCTAACACGACGGTATCGCCATCACAAATATGTGCATCTACCATGGATTCTCCACGGACTTTGAGCGCGAAGGTGCGGGCATTGTGCTTAAGGCCTAGGCTGCGGATATCGATGGATATGCAGCCTTCTTTCTCATGATCTACATCTTGTCCCATACCAGCGGCGATATTTCCGTAGATAGGGATGTCCACTATCTCTTCTCGGTCTAGCTCATCTGGGAACACAACTGCTCTTGCCTTACCTGGAACGCGCTGGATAACTTGCTTTTTCTCCAGTGCACGGAGGTGGTTCATAGCTGCTGTCTGGCTGGCGAATCCGAAAAAATGCTGGATCTCTCTAGTGGATGGCATGACTCCTGTAATTCTAGATTCACGTTTCAGATAATCATAAACTTCTTGCTGGCGATTGGTAAGCGTGTTCTTCATGTATCTATTTGAACACTATTCGATAGAACATGTCAACGGCTAAAGTCAGAAAATAGAATAGGCTGATTTCAGATGCTGTCTTTGAGCGTGACTACTATACTCATGAGGTTATACTCCGATGATGTCTGACGAAATAGAGATGCAATTTGGAAAAGGACTCATCAGTGGGTATTTATCAGCCTTTCTGGGGATACTTTCACTCATGGGGGTGCTCTGTTTTTATTACCCAGAGGTTTTTACTTCTCAGGAGATAAGGGCGGCCTATTCTGTGGATTTTGTTCGTGGAACAATATTTATCTGTTTGATCATCGCTTACTTTATGGGTGTCATCAGCTTCGTTCTTAATCGCTCTAAAAAACTTGCAGTTATTGGAATTGTCAGTGCATTAGTCGCCACGGTAGCTGGAGGATCCGCGGTGGAAGTGAAATTCTATGAGTCAACGCCTTATTCTTTCGGTCTTGACTGGTTTGCCCTGAGCCTGATCTTTTCGATGCTCATTTTCATTCCTATCGAGCGCAGTTTTGCTCTGCATAGAGAACAGAAAATTCTACGTAAAGGCTGGAGGACTGACTTAGCTTACTTTTTTGTTAGCCATTTATTAATTCAGTTCATTCTATTGTTCGTCACTACATTCACAGAAGATTGGTTTGGCTGGATGGCTCTCGCATCAGTGCAAAATGGTATCCGTTCGATGCCTATTTGGTTGCAATTTATTGTAGCCACATTTGCTGCTGATCTCTGCCAATATTTGTGCCATCGCTTTCATCATAAAATCCCGATGTTGTGGAGATTTCACGCAGTGCATCACTCGGCAGAACATATGGATTGGCTAGCGGGGTCACGCACGCATTTGATTGAAATTCTAGTCACACGCTCCATCGTCATGTTACCTCTGTATGCCTTAGGCTTTGAAGTGTCTGCGTTGAATGCCTATATCACCTTGGTTGGCGTTCAGGCGGTAGCTATTCACGCTAATGTGGGGATTAACTTTGGCTGGCTTCGTTACATCATTGCGACACCGCAGTTTCATCACTGGCATCATGCCAAGGACCATAAATATATGGATGCCAACTACGCGGTTCACCTGCCAGTGATCGATATGATCTTTGGCACTTATCGCTGCCCTAAAGGTGAGTGGCCAGAAGAATATGGAATTGTCAGTGGTAAGCCACCAGAGGGGATTTGGAAGCAGTTTTGGTTTCCTCTGAAGCCGCGAAAAAAGAAGAAAAAACCTAAGGGTAAATAGTTGAATGACTTCCGCTCTATCGTCTATTTTTTCTCCACGAAGAAGTATTAGGCTGAGTGAGCAGTGAGATGTCTGAGTCCTCTAGTGAAAAATTCTGAATGATGTGCCGGAGGAGAACTATGGAAGCGATGGAGTCGTAGAGTGCATCGTGCCAGGTGAGCTTACTTTTAGTAGAGGATGTATTAGATAGTGCAGTAATCTCTTCTTCTAACTTGAGTGCGCCGCAAATACTTCCGAGCGAGTAATCATCTAATGTTGGATATGCTGCTCGGGCCAGGTGTAGGGTGTCCACCCATGGGCCGAATCCGTGGCCGGGGAAAGCTCTGAGAAAGCGTTTTTCTGTGCCGTGCCCGTGAGCAACGACTATATTTCCTCTGAGGCGACGTTTGATGTCAGGCCAGAGGAGTATCATCTTAGGGGCATCTCTTAAGTGTTCCTTAGTGATGCCGTGGACTTGCTGCGCGACCCAAGTAATTTTGCGATCAGTATGGATGTAGGACATCCAGGTGTCTGAGAGTTGCTTAGGTGGTTCAACTGAGGGGGACCATGTAGCAGTGCCTATCTGAACGGGGGTGTCGGTGCCTCCAGAGCTAGTGCCAGCTGACTCGAAGTCTACGGCAGTGAAAGTGGCTTGTCTAATCACAGGGCTATCATCGCTGAGAAATACGGGAGGGTGTGATATAAAATCTAGAGTCTTACTTAATAGTGAATTTACGCCCTCTGTTCTCTTTCCATGAGCGCTTGAGTGAGCTGTAGAGCTGGTTGAGATCCTCTTTATCGAAGATTCTATACTCGATAGTGTGTGAGTGAGTGGTGATGGGGTATTCTTTTTCTACCGTGGTATTTGTATCTATTCCCGCACGGCTGCCACCTTGTTCTACGAGGTTTTTGCCACGCTCGATAAGGTTTTTAGCGATGTTGGAGTCAGATCTCTCACCTACAGCCTCAAAGGTGTAAAATCTTACCAAGCCTGAACCACTCGTCTGCACACAGACTTCATAGACTACGAGTGATTTACCGATGATGTAAGAATGCATGCTTACTGATGAAACTCTGTCAAGCGCGACCATATAGTTGCCCCCAGGAAGGTCTGCTTCCCAAAATCTTTTGGAACTAGTAGTGACGTCAGTGTTGTCTTTATCATTTGTATCTTGAGCATGACTGAGCTGCCCGAGAGCTAGGAACGAGGAAATTGCGGCGAATACTGTAGATTTGATGAATGATTTCATGATAATAGTGGTGGTCTTATATTTTAGCTTGCAGAGTGGTTTACGGTGTTAATTATGACTAGTTACGATAATTCGTCAAAACCTAGATTGCAAGAATTGAAAAAAGATGCTTGTTTAGTGTCATGCCGAAATTTCGTCCTAATGTAGCTGCAATTATTTTGAATAAAAAAGGAGAGATTTTAGTGTGCGAGAGGAAGAATGATCGTGGAGCCTGGCAATTCCCGCAAGGGGGTGTTGATGGGAAAGAATCCCGCCTAGAAGCAATGGAGCGCGAGGTCATGGAGGAAGTGGGGATTCCGCCAGAAGATTATAAGACGATTGAATACCGGGACGGATATTTTTATTTCTATCCCGCTCATATAAGGGTGAAAAAGAAATGGGATGGCCAAGAGCAAACCTATTTTCTCTGTCAACTGAAGAAAAAAGCCAAAGGTCCAGACCTAGGGGAAAATAATCCAGAGTTTCGTGATTTTGATTGGGTGAAACCAGAAGATTTCGAGGCGGACTGGCTTCCAGGATTTAAACTAGAAGTGTATCGAGAGGTGATGCGGGATTTCTTTGAGTTAGAGATTTAGTATTTCCCAGAATAAAGTAGGGATGTATTCCTCATAAACCATATTTCTATACTCGGGTATCATGACTGCGGAATAATGCTGATAGTAAGAGAAAGCGTCCGTTCTTTTCTGATGTGAAACACTAGAAATACTTGATAAAACTAGTTGTCTTATTTGGTTCACGGAGTGGTGTTACCAGTTTAAACCAGTTGCTTAATGATTAGATAGGTGCTTTACTCAAGTGAGTATTCATCATCATGAAATCTATACTTACGATTCAAGGTCGATGCATTACTCAAACAGCTTATTAAATAACACACTAAACTAATAGAATGATGCCGCTTAAAAATTTGATGTTACCGATATTGGCAATATTGGGACTAACCGAAATTGCCTTCTCAGCTCCTGATTTAGAAATGGAGAAAAAACGCCAGTGTAGGTCAGTTCACCTCAGCTACGAGATGGGAGAATCTCTCGCGCTCTACACGGAAGTAGTGGTGCAGAAATCTGCACCCGGAACCTACTTTTGTGCCATGGGATTCAATAGTGGATACTTGGGAATGCAGGAGCTTTCAAATGGTAAGAAAATTATTGTTTTTTCCGTCTGGGATAAATCTAATACGGATGATAAAAATGCAGTGGATGAGTCTAAACGTGCACGTGTGCTGGAAACAGGAGAAGGAGTTCGTACCGGTAGATTTGGCGGTGAAGGGACTGGGGTACAGAGTTTTTATGACTATGATTGGAAGGTGGGCGAGGCGGTGCGCTTCCTAGTCCAGGCGAAGCAGGTCATCGTGGATGGAGTCGCATATACTGACTTCAAGGGCTGGCTCTATGATGGGAAGCGTAAGCAGTGGCAATCCATGACTACGCTACGAACACCAACCCCTAAAAAAAGAATCTACTTGCGAGGTGGTTACGGATTCGTAGAGGACTTCCGTCGTAATTACAAATCTGCAAAAATAATCCGTCGTGCTCGTTTTCAAAATACCTGGTCACTGGGTTTAGATGAGAAATGGACACCTCTCACTAAAGCTCGCTTCACTGGCGACCGCAACCCAGCTACTAATGTGGACGCGGGCAAGGATGGTGACGGATTTTTCCTGCAAACTGGTGGAGCTACCGAGATGAAGACTAATAAGCTCTGGAGCTGGATGCAGGGAGATGTCCGTAAAGGAAAGCTTCCTAAGAGTGTGCTGCCGTTGATAGGGAGTGAGAAAAAGTGAAGGATGTCACTACCCTCAGGAGTATGGTCTAGGGTTGATTCACCTGGACTCTGAAGAAGGCACGGTTCAAGTAGCCAGGAATAGAGTCTACATTATAACTCGCAGTTTTATGGAGCGTAATCAAAATGGGTTTACCCTGGATTATGCAGTAGAATAATCATAGGGTAGCTTCAGGTCTGCTATTTTCTTAAATATCGAGTCCATCCAGGATCGTTTTTGGTGCGCGAAACCGCATTTTGTGTTGCTCCTATGAGGAAAGGGTGTCTGCTGCCTGATGATCATTTTTCCTACATTCAGTATGGCGAAGACGTGGGAGATGGGGTCGAGCTGTTTGATGTGAAGAGTGACCCTAAGCAATACACAAATCTGGTAAAAGACCCTAAGTTTAAGGGTGTAGTAGCCCGTTACAAATTGATGATGCAGGCGAAGCTCAAGGATGTGCGTGATAATGACCTGAACCTAAAAGCCAAGCGCATCAAAAGGAAAAAACTAGCACAGCTCTCTAGCTTTGAGATGGTTTCTGATTTTCCTGAGAAAAAACTTCGCATACCCGCGAGTTCGTGTGTAGTCTGGTGGTGACAATGAAGTGCCAATTTTGTGAACAAGAAGCGAACGTGACTTACACCAAAGTAGTAGGTGATAAGTCCCAGAAAATCCATCTCTGTAATCAATGTGCAGATGATAAGGGGATTACTAATTTAGAAAACTTTGACCTGACAGATATGCTCATGAGCGATGATCAATTTGCCCCTGCTAAAGCTGAAGAACATGCTGCGTCAAGTAAGAGCGAGTGCGCGGATTGTGGATTCACCTTAGCAGATCTACGCAAGATTGGGAGACTGGGTTGTAGCTCTTGCTATGATACCTTCGGTAGTGAAGTGCAGAGCATGATCCGCAATATGCATAAGGGGACTCAGCATAAAGGAAAGGTTCCGGAGGGCATGCTGAAAGAGATAGAGGCCAAGACAAAGTTGAAGACACTCCAAAGCAAGCTCGATAAAGCCATCGCCAATGAAGAATATGAAAAGGCGGGGAAGCTTAAGAATGAGCTCGAAACTCTCCAGAAAACCTTACCTGTAGATGCCAAGTAGTATGATGAGGTTCTCCACACTAGTGAAGCATCCGGCAGACTGGATGACGGGCAAGAGCAAGGACAACTCGGTGGTTATTACTAGCCGTATTCGCCTAGCAAGGAATATCCGTGACTTTCCATTTCCTGGGTGGGCGATGAAGGAAGAGCGTAAAGCAATTTTAGAAACCATTCTACCAGAAATAGCGGGACTCACGAAGATGAAGAAGGGCTTCGCCCAAGAGCTATCTCAGCTAGATTCACTTCAGAAACAAGTTTTAGTAGAGCGTCATCTCATCAGCCGGGAACAGGCTGCCCGAAGTGAGGGATGTGCCGCAGTAGTGAACCGAAAGCAATCACTCTCACTCATGGTGAACGAGGAAGATCATCTTCGTATGCAATCCATCTGCGCAGGTCTACATCTCCGTGAAGCATATGATCTGTTAGATTCTATCGACCGTGATCTAGAAACTAAGCTCAGCTACGGCTATGATGGTAATCTCGGCTACATCACCGCCTGTCCAACGAACTTAGGAACTGGAATGCGCGCTTCTGCGATGCTGCATTTGCCCGCTCTCGTTCTAACAGATCAGATAGGCCAAGTGCTCCAAGCTGTGAGTAAATTAGGTCTCGCTGTTAGGGGGCTATTCGGGGAGGGGACTGAGTCACTCGGAGACTTATTTCAGATTTCAAATCAATCCACACTTGGTGAGTCCGAGGACGCGATCATCGATAGATTAGAGCGAGTGATCAAACAAGTCGCCAACCACGAGCGTAATGCAAGGCTCAAGATGATGGAGGAGGAACCGCACGAGCTTAGTAACAAAGTAGGGAGGGCGTATGGGACGTTAAAGTTTGCCCATATGTTTGACTCTAAAGAGGCGTTCACCCACATTTCTCTACTCAGGCTCGGTGCAGATCTTAGCTATTTCCCTGAGGGCACCATGCAGCTGTGTGATGCTCTGATGATGGAAATTCAGCCCGCGCATTTGCAATTATATGCCGGAAAAGAGCTAGAACCGCTAAAAAGAGACCTAATTCGTGCAGAAATCATCCGTGAGCGTTTGCAAAATCTAGATCCACCTGCTATTAGTAACATAGAAAATGAAGTAAACAGCACCGACCCTGGTGATGAGCTTCCAATAGAGCCACCCATAGATTAAAAAAAGAATGAATAATTTCACTCCAAGAGCCCAGCAAGTATTAGCTCTCGCCCGCAAGGAGGCAGAGAGATTTAACCACAATTATGTTGGCACCGAGCACGTACTACTAGGTCTTATTAAGTTAGGTCAGGGTGTGGCTGTTAATGTCCTGGAAAAAATGGGGCTACAGCTAGAAACAGTCCGCGTGGAGGTAGAGAAGCAGGTCGGCACAGGGCCAGACCAAACTATGTCAGGACAGATCCCTTACACTCCACGTGTGAAAAAAGTCCTTAGCCTTGCTGATAAGGAAGCCAAGCAACTAAATCACTCATACGTGGGAACTGAGCACCTTCTGCTAGGCCTACTTCACGAGGGGGAAGGAGTAGCGGCAAGAGTTCTCGGCAGCCTGGATGTAGATATCCAAACCGCACGCCAAGAAATACTCTCTGAAATAGATCCTAATTTCGATCCAGAAGATAGCGAAGAAGACATCTTCGAGGTATTTGATGACGATGGCAGTAGCAGTAATGATTCTGATGATGAAGAGTCAGCTGGGGAAGGAAATACCAAGACGCCAGCACTCAAGGCATTCGGTAGAGATCTGACAAAAATGGCACATGAAGGAAAGCTAGACCCAGTTATAGGGCGGCAGTCTGAGACTGAGCGCGTGATCCAGATTTTATGTCGACGCACCAAAAACAACCCCGTCCTCGTGGGTGAAGCAGGTGTGGGTAAGACCGCTATTGTAGAAGGCCTTGCTCAAGAAATTATTACTGGAAATGTCCCGGAGCTACTTCGGGATAAAAAAGTCATCACACTCGATCTAGCACTCATGGTCGCGGGTACGAAGTATCGTGGACAGTTCGAAGAGCGCATCAAGGCAGTGATGGACGAAATCAAAAAAGTGGGTGACGTCATCCTCTTTATTGACGAACTCCACACCATCGTGGGTGCTGGTTCTGCAGAAGGCGCTATGGATGCATCTAATATCATCAAGCCAGCCCTCAGTAGATCCGAGCTTCAATGTGTGGGCGCGACCACGCTGAACGAATATAGAAAATTTATTGAGAAAGACTCAGCTCTGGAGCGTCGTTTCCAGCAGGTGAGAGTGGAAGAGCCATCACAGGAAAATACTGTGAAAATTCTCCATGGTCTCCGCGAT
>CALFBV010000016.1 GCA_937951395.1 uncultured Rubritalea sp. | reverse complement strand
GAAGGGATGATTGCGAAGTATGTAAAGAATCAGGGTGGAGAATATCAAGAGCTTCATAAAGATCACCAGCTTACGCTATTCTAAATACCCCGTCCGCTTGCGGCGGGGTTCTTTATTTAAATTAAAGTAGGTGATGAAATGGTGATGGTTTTCTTGTGGTTGCAAATGTTGGTCGCTTAGGCTAGTTTCCTGAACAATGAACATCATCATTGTAGGAGCTGGCGAAGTGGGGAGGCACATGGCGGAGTCATTGTCACGTGAGGCGCATAGTATTGTGGTCATCGAGTCGAATGCGGTATTAGCGCATGAGCTGGAGCAATCACTCGATGCTAAAGTCGTGCACGGTGACGGCACAAGCATCACGGTTCTGCTCGATGCTGACGTAGGGAATTGTGATCTATTTTTGGCCCTCACTAGTGACAATACGGTGAATATGATGACCGCGTCGATGGCGACTAAACTGGAGGCTAGAAAAGTGGTCAGCCGAGTTCATCCTGGCTTGCAACGCGAAGAGTGGCTATTTGATTACAGGGGACATTTTGGAATAGATCACATCTTCAGTTCCGAGAGGCTGAGTGCGATCGAGTTGGCAAAATTCATCCGAAATCCAGATTCACTAGTAGTAGAGGAGGTGGCGCGCGGAAAGATAGAGCTCCAGCAAGTGAGAGTCTGTGAAACGAGCGATGCTATCGGCAAAATGCTGATGCAGCTGAAAGCTCCTGAACGGACAAGAGTGGCAGCGATATCGCGTGGTGGTGAGCATTTCGTCCCGAACGCGAGGACTACTCTGGAAGCGGGTGATGTGGTAACTATTTTTGGAGAGCCAAGGAGCCTGAAAGATCTGGCTGACAGGCTGCAGAAGACGAAGGATAAAAAAGATGAAATCCGTGTGGTTATCTTTGGTGGTGGTGAATATGGTTTCTCCCTCGCGCAGATGCTTGAGAGTTGGAACTGTAAGGTGAGGATTCTAGAGAAAGATCCAGCTGTGGCAGAGGAGTTGACGGATAGGCTTTCTAATACGACAGTAATTAATACAGATGGAACTGTCTTAGCGGAGCTAGAAGAGGAGCGCGTGGGGCAGGCAGATTTTTTCGTGGCTACGAGTAGCAGTGATGAGGATAATGTGATGACTTGCTTGCAGGCACACAATCTAGGGACGAAAAACTGTCTCACTCTGATTCACCGCGCAGACTATGCAGATGCGATCAGTGCGAGCGGAAGGCATTTTGGTATGCTAGCGGCGGTGAGCCCTCGAGAGGCGAGTAGGCGAGATATTGAGAAATTTATCACTACTGATGAATATCACATTGTGAAAAAGCTAAGTGCTGGTGATGTGATAGAGACGACCGTGGAGAGTGGATCTATCGTTGCGAGAAAAATGGTGGGCGAGGTGGAATGGCCAGAAGGCTGTGTGTTGGTGGCGCAGATGCGTGGTATCCACGCGGATGTTCCTGGTCCCGATGATGTGTTAGAGCCTGGGGATATCATTTATGCCATGGTGTCTCCAAAGGTGCGTAAAAAATTCCTAAAGTTAGTCAGATAGGAGGCTATTTATGCTGTGGATAGCTCTGGTAACTTGACGGTCTGTCACTGGACTGATAAAAATAAATTTGTGCGAGACAAACCCATCCATAACCACTTTTGATATTTTAATCACTGATGAACTATAGCATTATCATGCGAGCGATTGGGATATTACTTATGCTGCTAAGTTTGAGTATGTGTATTTGTCTGCTTCTGGGTGAGGTGCTGAAAGTCGAACGACCATTGGCGTCTGCTGTAAGCTATAATGGCTGGTGGAAAAGTATCCTTATTACACTGGGCTTCGGACTGATAGCATTTCTCTGGGGAACCCAAAAGATGAATCAAAATAAGAGCATTCGTCTGTTCCGAAGAGAGGCAGTTGCTGTGGTGGGGCTAGGTTGGGTTATTTGTACCTTATTTGCTGCGTTGCCTCATTTTTTGTGTGTAAGTGGACTAAGTTATGAAGCTGCATTATTCGAGGCTTGCTCTGGATTGACTACGACAGGGTCGACTATATTTAGATCAGTAGAAGAGCTGCCGAAGACCACGCTACTATGGCGGTCCTTGACTCAATGGCTGGGTGGGATGGGAATACTAGGTGCATTCTTGCTGATTTTTTCTGGCGAATCGAAAGGCAAGACCTTGTTAAGCTTTGAGTCTTCTATCCAAGGAGCTGATCTTTCCAACACAGATCTACGTACTGCGTTGCGCAAATTATGGCAGCTCTATTCATTACTGACTTTGGTCTGTTTATTGGGGCTGTGGGTAATGGATATGAATTTATTCCAGGCTATCAACCATGCTATGACCACGACTGCAACAGCGGGATTTGGCACGGAAAATGATAGTCTATCAGGGTTTTCTGACAGCGTGAAATGGTGGATGATTTTATTTATGATTGTCTGCGGGATTAGCTTCCCTCTCTACATAGCGATGTGGGCAAAGCGTAGCTTGCTGCCACTAAAACAGCACGAGGAAACTCGGTGGTATCTGATGCTTATTGTGATGGCGTCAGTGATTATTCTTCTTGATAACTACGCTGGAGATACTGGCTCGCATTTGGTGGATAGCGTTTTCAATGTAGTGTCTGTGGTGACTACCACTGGTTTCGTGGTGGGTGACTACGAGACGTGGCCGATACTGAGCCATCAGGTGCTAATGATTCTGATGGTGGTGGGTGGCTGCTCTGGCTCGACATCTGGTGGGCTGAAAGTGAGTCGCGTAGTGCTATGGCTGAAATCGATTAAAAATGAGATCATTCACGGCTATAGACCGAACGTTGTCCTACAACTTAAGCTAAATGCAAAACCTATCAGGAAAGTGGCGGAGCGCAATATCTACGTGGTTCTTTCAGTGGCTGTATTTTTCTTTCTTCTGGGTTCGATTGTGGTGAATCTTCTAGAGCCAGAGATGAGTGCGTGGGGTTGTAAATCTGCGGTACTATCGAGCATCTGTAATATCGGCCCCGCCTTTGCTGAGTTAGGTCCTACCGATAACTTTTCTAGTCTGAGTAGGCCATCCATGCTGGTGTTATCCAGCCTCATGGTGCTTGGTCGCTTAGAATTCATCGCGGTGCTGGTCTTGTTCAGCAGAAGGCTGTGGAAGAAATACTAATGAGGATGTTATTATAGGGGCTTTACACGTAGGGAATTAGTTTATAATAGAGCGGCAACTATGAGTGAAATAACTGGATCAGCCTCCTATGAACTAACTGAAAATGGACTAATTAAACGCCCTGATGTGGTCTTGATCGGTGGAGGGATTATGAGTGCTACACTGGGTATCATGCTGAAGAAATTGAAGCCTGAACTGACGATCCAAATTGTAGAGTTGTTGTCATCAGTAGCGATGGAGAGTAGCCATGCTTGGAATAATGCGGGAACTGGACATGCTGCGCTCTGCGAGCTGAACTATACTCCAGTGAAAGAGAATGGTGAAGTGGACATCAGTAAGGCGATCGAAATCAATGAAGAGTTTGAGATGTCGAAACAGTTCTGGGCGCATTTAGTTGAGGATGGGGTCATTGAAGACCCTGCAGAATTTATCCGTAAGGTACCGCATATGAGTTTCGTGAAAGGTGCGGAGAATGTGGAGTTTCTAAAGAAGCGCCATGAGGTGATGACTAAGCATCATTTTTTCGATGAAATGCAGTTTTCCGAGGATCATAGCCAGATTGCCGAGTGGGCGCCATTGTTAGAAATGGGTAGAGATGGCAAGGATCAGATCGCTGTGACCCGAGTCGAGACTGGAACGGATATCGATTTTGGTTCACTCACTAGAGTGTTGTTTAATCACCTGATCAACCTAGATGGTGTGGAGCTGGCGACTGATACTGCTGTGAGAGATCTAGACAAAGAGAAGTCTGGTGAGTGGGAAGTGAAAGTGAAAAAAGTAGGGGACTTCTTCTCTGAGAAAATTTACGCACCGTTCGTATTTATTGGTGCTGGTGGTGGGTCGTTGAAATTACTTCAAAAATCCGGTGTCAAAGAAGGCGAAGGCTTTGGCGGTTTCCCGATCAGTGGACAATTCCTAGTCTGCAAGAATCAGGGGCTGGTCGAGCAACACAGGGCTAAGGTCTATGGAAAGGCTGCTGTGGGAGCTCCTCCTATGTCAGTACCTCACCTAGATACTCGTGTGATTCAAGGTAAGAATAGCTTGCTGTTCGGTCCCTATGCAGGATTCTCACCTAAGTTCCTCAAGCGTGGATCAATGCTAGATCTGCTAGCAAGTGTAACGCTTGATAACATAGGGCCGATGCTCTCAGCGGGTATGAAGAATATGAATCTCACCGAGTATCTTTACCAAGAAGTGATCAATACGCATGCTGACAGAGTGGATCTACTACGCAATTTCTTCCCAGATGCAAAAGATGATGAGTGGGATCTAGTCACTGCCGGGCAGAGAGTGCAGATTATTAAAAAAGATAAGGAGAAAGGGGGGACGCTACAGTTTGGCACAGAAGTAGTGGCTGCTGCGGATGGCTCTCTATCAGCGCTGCTCGGAGCTAGTCCGGGTGCATCTACCGCTGTAGCGATCATTCTAGAGGTGTTAGAAAAATGCTTCCCAGAGGAAATGACAGAGGGAAGTTGGGCTGAAAGTTTAAATGCAATAGTACCAACCTACGGAAAAGATCTTTCTAGCAATCAAGAGCTTTATGAGTCTGTGAGATCGAAAATCGACGAGGCTCTGAAAATAGGGGCTGCAAAGCGTTAAAAACGTATCTCTAATATAGGCTAAGTCCTCCTGCTGGGCGTTATGATACATAGCTTAAGATAAATTAAGCTATTTAGACACATTCTTATCTTGCCAGACAGAGATTATGGTCTATAACATTGCACTCCCTTGATGACTCAAAAAATCTTCAAGGTAGGATGCGTCTTAGATGAGATGCAAACATAGATCTAGCCAACCACAAATTATCATTTCTGATGAATCCAGATAGAGCAACATTGAATTTCCTAAACAGCTTCCCTGAAGAAGCTCGCAACCGCGGTGATGACCTCCAACAAGAGGGAGCAGTTACCCAGATATTTGGAAATCACCTTTTTATACAAGGCCGAGTAGAAGACAAAACAGGGACTTATAGGACTAGTCTAAGGCTTCAGGGGAATAGGTGGTTTGGTAGCTGCACTGCTGAAGAGGATACCATAGCTGGCGCATGTATGTATGCCACGATGATGGAACGTATGCACCGTGGTGAGGATCTGCCAGAGTCTCCTAATGAATTTGATGACACTCCAGTGATTGACCTCATTGAAGAGAAGCTAGACCGTGAGCTAGATGACGCTGAGGCGGACTTCGTGACCAAGGTTGAGAAACGTTATCGCAGATATGTGATCGAAGGTGAGATTCACGATCACGATATGGTGCGCTTGAACCCTCGCTGGGAGATTGTAAGCTACGAGCCGCTTGAACTGTGGCCAATTCCTCCTGGGGATATTATAGAATTTTGGAACTACCTCGCCTACGCCTTTTAC
This sequence comes from uncultured Rubritalea sp., assembly GCA_937951395.1. GTDB lineage: Bacteria > Verrucomicrobiota > Verrucomicrobiia > Verrucomicrobiales > Akkermansiaceae > Rubritalea. The sequence goes on along the minus strand of CALFBV010000016.1, from coordinate 4,395 downwards.
AAAAAGAAGCTGCCATATGCGGATTTCATGGACGCGATCACTGATCTCAAGTCTGTGCAGAAGAAGATGCAGGACTGGGAGAAGGAGCGCGAAGTTGCAGAATGGTATGATCGTATAGAAAGCGTGAACGACCGTCCGCCACAGGAAAAACCTCTTAAGATAGAATTTAGAATCGTATCTACAATCAACGAAGCTCGTGTCGAAGTAAAAGAAGGTAAAACAGATTGGACTCCGCTGAGAGAGAAGAATGACATTGATCGTCTCGTAGGTCTCTTTGAGATGGGGGCGCTCCGCATGGATGCTCCTAGTCAAGTGATCTGGGAGCACTTCCTAGCGTTTTATGCTAAAGAAGGCGCGGCTACCATGGATCTCGATACCGAAGAGGCGTGCCGATTCATGAATCGACTCTTTCGCCAGAAGGCTCTCAAGGGCTATGTGGTGAATCTCGATGAGAAAGTCTTTAAGGTCTCTGACAAGAAAATCCGCTGGATCTGTGAGGATGATGCCTATTATCCGGACTCATTCGCGCTCCAACTAGTCACAAGTGAAGGTGAAAATGTTTCCCACTCAGTGAGATTACTTCCTGGACGTGAAGAACTGTACCAGTCTGATGAGACAGTGTTTTCTGGTCCGCCAAGATGGCTACAAAACACCGAGGTAATGCCGCGCTATATGATCCCGAAAGAAGTGATCGATAGTCTCGAAGGGGTTGAGTTTTTACGCAAAATTGGTGCCAAGCTTCCATTATCAATGAAGACGCGAGTGATGGATTTAGATCTTTATCCTAGATTTAAAATGCGCATCGAGCAGGGTCTTACCGCTGCTGAGACTGAGCATTTAGTGATCGATGTGAAGGCACTCGAAAAGAAAGAACGCCGCACAGAGAAACTCATCAAAGAAGGATGGGAACTTGTGGAGCAGAAACCTGTCAAAGGTAAGCAACTCCTACGTTTCGCCCGTGAAGATCTCTATCCTGTTCCTGGGTTACTCCAAGAAATGGGGCTGACATACGATGATAAACTCGATGAGTTCAAGACGCGTGTGACGAAACTTTTCCCTGAGAAGTTTGCCGAGTGGGCGCAAGAAATGCCTGAGTCCGTGGAAGTGGACATGGACTTCAAGCTCAAGACCCTACTTGCAGATCCAGTGACCGCTGCGATCCGCTTCGAGGTGGTGAATCAAGATATCGACTGGTTCGATCTCCGAATCGTCATCGATGTAGAAGGTGTGAATCTTTCCAAGACTCAGATCCGTCAATTAGTGGCAGCCCGTGGAGGTTATGTCCGTATGGAAGACGGTGGTTGGATGAGATTGGAAATCAAGCTAGACGATGACCAGCGCGATGCAGTGACAAGACTCGGACTCGATCCGTTTGACCTCTCAGGTGAAACTCACCGCATGCACGCTCTCCAGCTAGCAGATCCGAAAGCAGCTGAGGTATTTGATCCCAAGGCATGGAAGCGCATTAAGGACACAGCAAAAGACATCGTAGTAGACGTCGATGTGGATGTACCAGAAGAGCTAGATGCGACACTTCGCCCTTATCAGGTAGATGGATTTAAGTTCCTTGCTTACCTAGCGACGAACAGATTTGGCGGAATCCTAGCGGATGACATGGGTCTGGGTAAAACGATCCAGTCCATCACCTACATCCTCTGGTTACGCAAAGAGAATAAGAAAGACAAGGGCGCGGGACACAAGCCAGCATTAGTGGTTTGTCCGAAGTCAGTTCTTGATGTTTGGGCGACTGAGGCAGAGAAATTCGCTAAAAATCTCAAAGTGAAAATCCTCAGAACCAAGGATGATCTCAATGTTGACGAAGCTCAGAATGAGTTAGATCTAGTCGTTCTTAACTACGCTCAGCTCCGTGTTTGCGGTGAAGAGCTAAATACCATCAAGTGGCTTACCGTCATTCTCGATGAAGGACAGCAGATCAAGAACCCAGATTCTAAGGCGGCTAAGGCAGCTCGTGAACTGAATGCTTCTAATAGACTCGTTCTGACAGGGACACCTATTGAGAACCGTCTCATGGACATGTGGTCGCTCATGGCGTTTGCAATGCCAGGTGTTCTAGGAACCAAAGCTTACTTTAAGAAACGCTTTGATAAACGTAAGGACCCGACATCTCAGAGCAGATTAGCGTCTAGACTCCGTCCATTCCTGCTCCGTAGAACTAAGCTCCAGGTAGCGAAAGATCTACCGCCGAGAACTGAGGAAGAAGTCTTCGCAGAAATGGAAGGCATCCAGGCAGATCTCTACAAGGCAGAACTCAAGCGCATTCAGAAAGCGCTTCTCGGGCTAGACTCAGACGAGGCTGTGAAGAAGAACTCCTTCGCGATCCTTCAGGGACTCATGCGTCTGCGTCAGATTTGCTGTCACCCAGGTCTAATCGATCCGAAATTCCTTAAGGAAGAAAGTGCTAAGATGACTGCTTTGTTCTATCTATTAGATCAGCTCCGTGAAGAAGGTCACAAGGTGCTCGTCTTCTCACAGTTCGTATCCATGCTAGATATTATCAAGGCACGTCTCGAAACAGAAAGCCGCGCATACAACTACCTGACAGGTCAGACAAAGGACAGAAAAGGGGAGATCGAGAAATTCCAGACTACCAAAGATCCGTCTGTCTTCATGCTATCGCTGAAAGCTGGTGGTGCGGGTCTAAACCTTACCTCTGCATCCTACGTTATCCTTTATGATCCATGGTGGAACCCTGCTGTGGAGAACCAAGCGATTGATAGAACGCACCGTATTGGTCAGAAGAATAAGGTGATCGCGTATCGTCTGCTTACTCGGAACACAGTGGAAGAAAAGATCCGCGTGCTTCAGCATCAGAAGACAGCGCTTGTTACTAACGTCCTTGGAGACGAAGGCTTCGCAAGTAATCTTGATATGGAAGACCTCCAGTTCATCCTTACCCATGGTGCGAATGAATTTGACGAAGACGAAGAAGACTTCGCAACAGCAAAACCAGCAGCCAAGAAAGCTGCAAAAAAGGCAGCTAAGAAGTCAGCTCGTAAAAAATAATGAAAAAACAATGCCGCTAGGTGACTGTTTGCTGATTAGATGACGCTGTTCCCAAAGGTCAGATTCAGATGGCGGGAGCCAAAGGTTTTTGTCGAAGAGCGTGATCGTAAGTAGCAAGCGGCTAGTTGGTTGCACAAAATGTTTGGTGTGAGTGTTGTAACTGAGGTTGCGGTGCTGGGCTGGTTTTTGGCAATATTAAATCCCCGAAAGAATCCAGTAAGTTTCGAAATTGCTCTCATCATGAGTCTGTTTCTTGGTTTTTTCATTGTCTTTGGTGTGCCATGGATGAACCGTATTTCTCCGTCAAAAATCAAGTTTACTGATAAGAAGTTAATCAGGCTACGAGGTAATCGGGTGCTACACATAAAATGGTCAGCTGTTGAGTCTTTTCATTTCACAGCGAATAAAGAGTGCGCTATTTTACAACTAAAAACCTCGAAGCAAGATGAGCTGAAAATTGGTCTTGATCCATCTATCTCAATAAATGATCTCAAGGGATTTCTAATCGAAGTAGGTCTAGAACTATCTAAGTAAACGATGTCATCCTTCAGAAGAATGATTTCAGTGGCTGTAATAATAGGGCGCAAAATGACCTTTCCCCAAACTTTGGCGTTGATCCGGAAAATAGCAAAAAAAATAGCGAGCTAATTAAAGCTCGCTTTTTTCAGCTGGCAGAGGGGGTGAGATTCGAACTCACGGTGAGTCTCCCCACGTCGGTTTTCAAGACCGGTGCATTAAACCACTCTGCCACCCCTCCGTTAAAGTTAGCTGCAAAATTTATTGGTTGCGGGGGAAAGAAAGCGCGAAATGTGATGAAACGCAAGAAAAAACTGTAGCGAAATTCGAATTATTTTTTACTATCCTTTTTTACTATCCATCATGACTTCAGACAGTTTATGATATTCGTATATGAGCAAAGCAGTGATTTTATTCTCAGGACAAGGTGCCCAGAACGTGGGCATGGGTAAAGATTTAGTAGAAAACTATCCAGTGGCAAAGGCGCTGTTCGATGAAGCGGATGCCGCTCTTGGGTTTTCGTTGAGCGAGATTATGTTTGAAGGGCCGGCTGAGGAACTCACTAAGACATCAAGATGTCAACCTGCTCTTTATCTGCACGGCCTAGCTTGCCTCGCGGTTTTAAAAGAACGCATCCCTGATTTTACTCCAGTGGCTGCAGCAGGCTTATCACTAGGTGAATTCACAGCCCATGCCGCGGCGGGGACATTTAGTTTTGCCGATGGTTTGAAAGTAGTCGAGCTCCGTGGGCAGTTCATGGAGGAGTCTTGTGATACCACTAAGGGAGCGATGGCTGCCATGATCGGTGGCACACCAGAGGTGGTGGGGGCACTCGCAGCAGAATGTGATGTGGAT
>CALFBV010000015.1 GCA_937951395.1 uncultured Rubritalea sp. | reverse complement strand
GCTGAGTCCCTTTCCGATGATGTCTGTGTCTACGGTCTTCATGAAGTCTTCTAGGAGTGGCACACAGGCGTGTGAGAAGAGGTAGCAGCCGTATTCGGCTGTGTCTGAGATGACGCGGTTCATTTCGAAGAGTTTCTTGCGTGCAATGGTGTTTGCGATGAGTGGTGTCTCGTGGAGTGACTCGTAGTAAGCTGACTCAGGCTTGATTCCAGCCTCTGTCATTGCTTCGTATGCGAGCTCTACGCCAGCCTTCACCATAGCGACCATGAGGATGCCTTTGTCGAAGTATTCTTGCTCTGAGATCTCGCCAGTAGCAGGTGTTTTCTCGAAGTCTGTCTCGCCAGTTTCTTTTCTCCAGCCGAGTAGGTTTACGTCGTCGTTTGCCCAGTCTGTCATCATGGTGGATGAGAATGTCCCGTCGATGATGTCGTCCATGTGCTTCTCGAAGAGTGGGCGCATGATGTCCTTTAGCTCTTCTGAAAGCTGGTAAGCTACGAGCTTAGCAGGGTTAGAGAGGCGATCCATCATGTTAGTGATGCCACCGTGCTTGAGAGCTTCTGTGATGGTTTCCCAGCCGTTCTGGATGAGGTTAGATGCGTATCCGGCATCGATGCCTTTTTCTACCATTTTGTTGAAGTTGAGGATAGATCCAGCTTGGAGAAGGCCGCAGAGAATCGTCTGCTCACCCATGAGGTCTGACTTTACTTCAGCTACGAATGATGACTCGATGACTCCTGCGTGGTGTCCGCCCTGTGCAACACAGAGAGCCTTAGCTAGCTCGATGCCTTCTCCTGTAGGGTCATTCTCTACGTGACATGCGATAAGAGTAGGAACGCCGAATCCACGCTTGTATTCTTCACGTACCTCAGAGCCTGGTGACTTAGGTGCGACCATGATGACGGTGAGGTCCTTACGGATCTGCACGCCTTCTTCCACGATGTTGAATCCGTGTGCGTATGAGAAAGTAGCTCCTGCTTTCATGTGAGGAATGACGCTTTCCACAACTGCTGTGTGCTGCTTATCTGGAGCGAGGTTCATCACGATGTCTGCTGTAGGGAGCATTTCTTCGTAGTTGCCTACTTTGAAGCCATTTTCAGTAGCATTTAGGAATGACTGGCGCTTTTCAGCGATGGCTGCGTCACGGAGTGTGTAGGCTACATCGAGACCTGAGTCGCGCATATTGAGACCCTGGTTAAGACCCTGAGCGCCACATCCTACGATGACGATCTTGAGGCCTTTAGCAGCCTCTATACCGTTTGCGAATTCAGCTGCGTCCATGAAGCGGCATGTGCCAAGCTCATCGAGCTGGCGGCGAAGGGGGAGACTATTGAAGTAATTTTGACTCATATATTTGTAATGTTGTAGTTGTAAAAGTTGTGCGAAAGATGCCTTAACTTGAGGTGGAGTAAACACTAAAACACGTGTTGCGTAAATTGAATTAAGTGGGATTTAGTGTTGCATTATGTGCAATATGAGTATTGCTATGAGATAGGAAGTAATGTAGAAGCATTTCCAAGATGATGGATCACGAGTTAAAATTATTCCTTTCGGTAGCGGAGCACTTGCATTTCGGCAAGGCTAGCCAGGCGTGTCACCTGAGTGCATCTGCTCTGACGCGGAGTATCCAGAGGCTGGAGGGTGAGCTGGGGCATAAGTTGTTCATCCGCGATAATAGAACGGTTCAGATCACTGAGGCGGGTTTGTTATTTAAGAAATACGCTCTAAAAGCAGTGCAAGAGTGGCAAGCTGTGAGGGAGGGGCTGGAGGACCGGGATCTCATCTACGGGGAACTATCCATCTATTCGTCATTGACTGCGGTCTATAGTGTGCTGCCAGAGTTGATCTCTCTATTCAGTAGAGATTTCCCAGAAGTAAAGGTGGGACTCAGAACAGGAGCAGAAGAGGAAGCGATAGAGAAGGTCTTAGAAGGGGAGATAGATATAGCAGTGGCGGCGCTGCCAGATAAGAAGGTAAAAGGAATAGAGTTCTTACCTCTGCTGGTAACGGATCTAGTGTTCGTAGGTGCTAAGTCACCAACGCTCCCAAGCCCAGCATCATCCTTAGAAATGCCGCTAGTCCTTCCAGAAAAAGGGGTCTCTAGGGTTAGAGTAGATAAATGGATTAAGCAACAGGGTGAAGTGACAAAACAGATCATGGAGGTCTCTGGAAACGAAGCTATCCTCGCGATGGTTAGCTTAGGATGTGGCGTAGGAGTCATACCAGAGCTGGTGCTAGAGAAGAGTCCGTTTTCTAATGAGGTGGAAATTATAGACACAGGCGCAGATCTGGAGCCTTATACTGTGGGGCTGTGTTCTACTAAAAAAAATCTGGAAAAAGCCAGCGTGGGAGCATTCTGGGAGACTGCGAAGCAAGGAGTTCTAAAGGGTGCTGTGTAATAGGTGGCTATCACGGGCCGCTATCCTTGCATTTTACTCTTTACTATTCTGACATTACTATCAAAGTTCTTTTTATAGGTGTATCGATATTCTCTGAATGTAGAGAGTGTGGAGATAGCTTACTAACCACTAATCACTAGACACTAAACATAATATGAAAAAATATTTATTAAACATTTTCGCTTTGACACTAGGTCCAGCTTTGCCGTCAGTAGCGGCTGAGGACAAGCCAAATGTCCTCATTCTCTACGCTGATGACTTGGGGTTCGGAGATCTGAGTTGCTATAGTAAAGATAGCAAGATCCCTACTAAGCATCTCGATAAGTTAGCTGCGGAAGGCATGCGTTTTACTGATGGGCACTCGTCCTCTGGGATCTGTACGCCATCAAGATATGCTCTGCTTACGGGGCGCCATCACTGGAGAGATTTTTATGGGATTGTGAAGGCTATGGAGGCTTCAGTCTTCAAGGCTGAACGACATACTCTGCCTGAAATGCTGAAGGAAAAAGGCTACCATACAGCAGCGATAGGAAAGTGGCATCTAGGCTGGGATTGGAGTGCATTACGTAAGCCAAATGCGGAGCTAAACAAGGATCCTGATGCTGAGAAAAAGAAGAAGCAGCACCATTTCTCAATATATGACTGGTCTAAGCCTATTCCTGATGGACCTCTAGCACATGGATTTGATTATTACTTCGGTGACGCGGTGATAAATTTCCCTCCTTACGCGTGGATAGAAAATGATAAGCTAGTGAAGGCTCCTGATACGATGATGGATACGAGCAAATGGAAGAAGATCAAAGAAGGGAGATATGAATGTCGTCCAGGACCGATGGTTACAGGCTGGGATCCATATCAGAATATGCCTGTGACTACACAGAAGGCGGTAGACTACATTACGGAGCAGGCTAAAACAGAGCAGCCGTTCTTCCTCTACTTTGCGTTTCCTTCACCTCACGCACCGATCATCCCTAATGATGAGTTTGATGGTAAATCAGGGGCAGGGGCTTATGGCGATTTAGTCTTTGAGACTGATGATGCCTGTGGGAGAATATTAGCTGCGCTGGAGGAAAGTGGTCAGGCTGATAATACGATTGTGATATTCTCAGCAGATAATGGACCAGAGCATTACGCCTATCCGCGAGATGAGAAATATGATCATTGGTCAGCATTTCCTCTACGTGGGCTCAAGCGAGATATATACGAAGGGGGACATAGAGTGCCATTCATAGTGCGCTACCCGGGCAAAGTGAAAGCTGGGGTGGTAAGTGACGCTTTAGTTTCGCAGATAGACATTATGGCGACCTTGGCATCTATCACAGGTGCTGAGCTCCCAGAGAAGAATGCAGCAGAAGACTCTCATGATATATTACCTATCTTAACGGGTGAGAAGGAGTCAGTGAGGAAGTCTCACATTCATAATACCGCAGCTAAATCATGGGCGGTTCGTGATGGTGACTGGCTTCTCATTCAGGGGAAAAATGGCTACACAACTAAGCAGGATAAAAACTGGGAGAAACGCCATGATTACCCAGCAGATGATAAGGGACCAGTGGAACTCTATGATCTTTCTAAAGACATCGGTCAGAAGACGAATCTAGCCGCAGAGAATCCTGAAAAAGTGGAAGAACTGCAAAAGCTGCTCAGCGAGATCAAGAAAAGAGGGTATTCCGCTCCTCGTCTGATGAAATAAGCGTTGCTGTCTCGTTGTTGTCTTAAAGCTATTTTGAGGGTAAATTATCCTTGAAATAGCTATTTTTCCGTAGAGAATCCGCACAGAAATGAAACTATATTTAGAATATTTACAGGAAATTGAGGATCGTAAGGAGCAAGGACTGAATCCTAAGCCTATTGATGGTGCAGAGCTTATTCGTGAGGTGATTGCGATCGTTAAAGATACGAGCAATGAGCATAGAGCAGGAGCAGTTAACTTTTTGATCTATAATGTATTGCCAGGGACGACTAGTGCGGCTGGTGAGAAGGCTCAGTTTTTGAAGGAAATCATCCTCGGGTATTCTGTTGTTGAGGAGATTACGCAAGCATTTGCATTTGAACTACTTTCACACATGAAGGGTGGGGCGTCTATGGAGGTCCTGTTGGATCTGGCGCTCAATGATGGCGTTGATACGGCTGTTGCTAAGCAAGCATCGGATGTGCTTAAGACACAGGTTTTCCTTTATGAGGCGGACATGGAGCAGCTAGAGAAAGCTTACAAGGCTGGAAACGCAATCGCTAAGGATGTTCTTGAGAGCTACGCTAAGGCGGAGTTCTTCACAGGGCTTCCAGATGTGCCAGAAGAAATAGAGCTAGTGACTTACATCGCAGGTGAAGGTGATATTTCCACAGATTTACTTTCTCCTGGTGGAGAGGCTCACTCTCGCTCGGATCGTGAGCTTCATGGTCAGTGCTTTATCACTAAGGAAGCTCAAGTTGACATCTCAGAACTCCAATCAGCACATCCGGACAAGCGTGTGATGTTGATCGCTGAGAAGGGCACCATGGGTGTAGGCTCATCAAGAATGTCAGGAATCAATAACGTGGCTCTTTGGGCAGGCAGACAGGGAAGTGCGTATGTTCCATTCGTGAACATCGCGCCTGTTGTAGCAGGGACAAACGGAATTTCTCCGATCTTCCTAACCACTGTCGATGTGACAGGCGGAATCGGTCTCGATCTAAATAACTGGGAGAAGAAGGAAGACTCAGAAGGAAACACAGTTCTCGATGAGGACGGTGAGCCAGTTCTAGAGCAAGTCTACTCTGTAGATACAGGCACTATTCTTACAATCAACACGAAGAAGAAGAAACTGTATAAAGGAGAGAAAGAGCTGATTGACATTTCTCCAGCACTTACTCCTCAAAAGGTAGAATTTATGAAGGCTGGTGGTTCTTATGCGATCGTGTTCGGCAAGAAACTTCAGACTTTCGCTGCTAAGACACTAGGAGTAGAAGCACCAGTTGTCTTTGCTCCTTCCAAGATAGTTTCTCATGAGGGGCAAGGTCTCACCGCAGTGGAGAAGATCTTTAACAGAAATGCAGTAGGTGCACCTAAAGGTAAAGTTTTACATGCTGGATCTGATGTCAGAGTAGAGGTGAACATCGTAGGATCACAGGATACGACAGGTCTTATGACTTCTCAGGAGCTAGAGGCTATGGCGGCGACTCTCATCTCACCAATCGTGGATGGAGCCTACCAGTCTGGTTGTCACACGGCTTCAGTCTGGGATAAGAAGGCTCAGGAGAATATTCCTAAGCTGATGAATTTTATGCATAAATTTGGACTCATCACAGCGCGTGACCCTAAAGGGAAATATCATGCGATGACTGACGTGATCCACAAGGTGCTTAATGACCTAGCAGTGGATGACTGGGACGTCATCATCGGTGGTGACTCTCATACGAGAATGTCTAAGGGTGTTGCTTTTGGGGCTGACTCTGGAACTGTGGCACTCGCGCTCGCTACAGGTGAAGCTACGATGCCGATGCCGGAATCTGTGAAGGTAACATTTAAAGGAGAGATGAAGCCTCACATGGACTTCCGTGATGTGGTGCATGCTACCCAGTCACAGATGTTAGATGAGTTTGGCGACAACGTTTTCCAAGGTAGAATCATCGAGGTTCATCTCGGGACTCTTCCTTCTGATCAGGCATTCACCTTTACTGACTGGACTGCGGAAATGAAGGCAAAAGCTTCTATCTGCATATCTCAGGATGAAACTCTCATCGAGTCACTGGAGATCGCTAAAGGCAGAATCCAAATCATGATCGATAAGGGCATGGATAATGAGCCTCAGGTTCTTCAAGGACTAGTAGATAAGGCGAATAATAGAATAGCTCAGATTAGATCTGGTGAGAAGCCAGCGCTGACTCCAGACGCGAATGCTAAGTATTCTGCGGAATTTGTAGTAGATCTAGATAAGATCGTTCAGCCAATGATCGCTGATCCAGATGTGCATAACGAAGATGTTTCTAAGCGCTACACGCACGATGCGATCAGAGAACTTTCTTATTACAAGGGTGAGAAGCATGTGGATCTAGGATTCGTGGGATCATGCATGGTTCATAAAGGAGATCTGAAGATAGTGGCCCAGATGCTGAGAAATCTAGAGGCACAAGCAGGTAAGGTTGAGTTCCATGCACCACTCGTGGTAGCTGCTCCTACTTATAACATTATCGATGAACTCAAAGAGGAAGGCGACTGGGATATTTTAGAGAAATATTCAGGCTTTGTATTCGATGACAGTGCACCTAAGAACTTCGCGAGAACAGAATACGAGAACATGATGTATCTAGAGCGTCCTGGCTGTAACCTCTGTATGGGTAACCAAGAAAAAGCGGAGAAAGGAGACACTGTGATGGCAACATCAACTCGTCTCTTCCAAGGTAGAGTGGTAGCGGACTCAGATCGTAAAAAAGGTGAGTCATTACTAGCTTCTACACCGGTAG
>CALFBV010000014.1 GCA_937951395.1 uncultured Rubritalea sp. | reverse complement strand
ATGGAACAATCAAGCTGTGGGATGCCAAAAAGAAGACATGCCTTCACACCTTCCAAGACCAAACTAGCTCTGTAGCCTGGAACAAAGATGGTGAAAGATTCCTCTCTACTTCTGATGACGGCACAGTCAAACTATGGAACGCTAAACACCACACCTGCCTGCACATATTCCAAACAAGCGCTACCTCTGTAGCATGGCATGAAGATGGTGAGAGATTCCTCTCTGCTTCCTACGCGGGAACTATCACGCTATGGAATGCTAATACTAAAAAATGCCTTCTCACTAGTCACTCCTTCCCTGAAGGGCACATCAGCTACAAGCATGAGGGTGATGAGCAGAAGGTTTCCAGCATCAGTGGCGATGCGTGGAAATACCTGGACGCAGCCAGCACAGACGAGGATGGAAACATAACCTATCATGCCCCTAGCTGCGACCCAATATGGGAAAAAACCTATGATATTACTTAACATCGCTCTCGATTTTTAAAGAATCCATTTGCTCTTCTGTGCCATGTTCTTTAGCCCAGCGTAGCATATACTCCCAATCAAGGTATTCTTTCTGAACTAGATAAACACTCTGAGCGTCTTCTAGATCTTTTGCTCTTACAGCATTTTTGAACCACCGGATTTTCTGGATGATCACGTCCTCAGCGGTGGGCAAGTAGATCTCTTTGCCCAGATAGTTCACTACTGTTCTTCTGGAAAATCTGCTCTGATCAAAAGGATCTTCAGAGAGATCAAAGAGTTCTATCTCAAAGCAAATAGAATTCACGTAGATCAAGGTTTTTGATGTAGAAGTAGCAGTCTCAAACGTCATTTGAGGATCAGCAGACATTTCCTTAGGCAGTTTAGCGATGAGGGCATTTCGCTGTGCAGGAGTCACTTCTAAAACTATGTCTGCATCTTTAGTCGCTCTAGGTATCCCATAGAAATTAGATGAAAATGAACCTACCAACATATAGTCAATCTTCTCTGATTCACACAGCTCTGTGATGATTGCTAGTGCCTCTAACTGAGATTTCATGGTGTCATTACGGTCACTTTTTCTGCCGCTCTGATCATCTTGAGCTGCTCATTCACCTTTGCCAGTATTTCATCTTCAGTGAACTCTGGATGCCTAAATCTCACCCCAGCTTTCATCCGCTCCAGAGATTCTTCAAATAGCTCCATACTTTCTAGCAGGCGCTCTTCACCAGTCATCGATCTAGCACGCGCTATCCTCCGCGCGTATTTAGCATTCGCTATTTCGACTATTTCCTGCTCGTGACTCATGGTTACTAGTATACGCCCTAAATAGCTAGTTTCAAGCAGGATCAACCCCAATAAAAAAGACGAACACCCTTTTGAGTGCTCGTCTTTGAAATTTTGTTGATCTATCTGCTCTCTGAAATCGTATTACTTGAATGGAGGAAATTTGCCCTCCTTGATTCCTGCGATGCTTTCGTCTAGCTTAGCTACGAACTCAGCGACTCCTTGCTGACCTGCCTTCTTGCTGACTGCTGCTTTTACGCCTTCTAGCTGTGTCACTGCTGCATCATTCTTTCCTACGAGGAAGAGAACACGTGCGTGTGCTACACGGCCGAAGAAGTCTGTTTCTGAGGGGACCTGGTCACCTGTATAGAGTGGCTCTAGCTTAGCTGCGAGCTCCTTCACCTTGTCATTAGCTTCCACTGTTGCGAAACCGTATCCGAGGATCTGAGTCGCCTTGGTGTCTTTACCATACTTACCATCAGTGATCTCCTTAAGAAGGACTGCCTGCGCATCCCAGTCACCTAACTGTTGGTTCGCTTGGCCGATGAGACCAGCTGCATCTTGCTTACCTTTTACAAACTCGTCAGTCATAGCGAGCTCCTTGATTCCTGCCCAGTCTTGCGTTTGGAAAAGCCCACGGATCTTATCTGAGAATGCCTTGCTTTTAGCCTCTTCAACTACCTGCTCTTTTGCGAAAGCTTCAGCATCAAAATCTGCTGCCATCATGCTCTCAATGGTCTTATCATTTAGTCCCCCAGGGTGGCCTTTGAAAATGATCTTACCATCTCTGACTGCGAATGCTGTAGGGATGCCATTTGTCTTAGATGCTTCTAGCCATGAGCTAGTGAACTTAGACTCCTTGCCGCCTGAGTAGGCCACACGGTATGCCATTCCGTCTCCCTGCTCTTTTACGAATTTCTGAGATACTTCTAGACCTTCTTCCCAGACGTTCATGCCTACGATGACGAGTCCTTTGTCTGCATATTTCTTATGCAGATTATTCATGTGAGGAATGATCTGGATGCATGGCCCGCACCATGTTGCCCAGCATTCTACGATGTAGAGCTTGCCCTTTTCGTCCATGCTTTCCACAGCATCACCCTGAACCCAGGTCACTCCTTCGAGCGCTGGTGCTACTGAGCCTACTCCGAGGAGCTTTGCCTCAGCTACGGGTGCTGCAGGTGCCGCTGGCGCTGCTTTTTCTGCTGTTTCCTGGAAAGCCTGAGCAGCTCCAGAGATTGCTACGGTAGCAGTTGCTGCTAATGTTATCGTTTTTAGTTTTAGTTTCATCATTTTTATAGATTGGTTGTTGAACGATAAGCTTCTCCTTTACTCTCGTTACTATTCATATTACTTGGCGCAAGCTATGCGCGATATCGCCAAATGTCCACTTTGTCGTTATTTAGTGGCTGTCATCTGACTCTACACCATCTATAGCGAACACATTCCCGCGTTCTATCTAAAAAAACACCATCAAATCTTACCGCCCTGTTTTCCCCCGCCCCCTGCATCTATCGCGTGCTGTATGAGCCACGCCAACCCTGGAAGTGAGATCACCCACCCCAGCCACGCCCAGCCGAGGTGCATGTGCTGGAAAACCTTACCCATAGCAAGCACACCTTCTAGCTTCTCACCAGTATTAGGGTCTACGTAAGTGATTCTTTTTAACGGCTCACCACGCCACTCGCTAGCAGGATGGAGGTCGAGTGAAATGGGCTCCCGTTTAGTGATCCATATCCCTAGAGAATGACAAACTGAACAGTCTGCATCCACATAAATACTCGCATTTTCTGCCTGTATCCAAACTGGAGTAAGTCTACATTTCCAGGCATCTATCTGGGCATCATACTTCCGCCAGCCGTCACCATATCTCTGCTCCAGATCCACGCTCTCAGACCACCGCGCTATCCCCACACTATAGACCACAGCCACCAGTCCCAGACTCACCACAAACCAAGATCCCATCATCCAGCCCCAGACTAATAGTACTAATACCATGCTCAGCTGCATCGGGTTTTGGATGTAGGTGTATACACCTGATGTTACTAAGTTTTTAGGTGCATCATACGGAATAGGTGTGCCTTTCCCCACCTTGCTAAACTCCATCACGCCAGCGACCCCAGGCATGCTAACCACTAGCAAAAGTATGATCCATAGACATTTTCCTACCAGTGAATAACCCTTCCATTTCCCCAGTAAATCCACCCTCACAGCCTCGTTGCACGTAGGCAGCACTATCAAAATCAACATCACAAATGCTGCAGAAATAAGTGTGGCTCTCCACCCCACAAGCTCGTCCTGGATCACCCATTTCGCGAGGAACACCGCAGGTACTAGACTGATGATCACCAGCAGAGCTTCACCCCATAGCCAAGAGCTAGAGGTAAGTTTCATCACAGGTGAGAATAGCCCCATCGTGAAAACATCTAACAGAATCATAGCCGCAATGATCCACCCTGCCTTCAGAAATTTCAACAAGAACGCTGGCACCACTCCCCAGAGTAAAATCCACCCCACGTAGAGGCTCAGAGGTAAGTTTTTAAGACTGTAGCCATGCTCTACCTGAAAGCTCCAGAATTCCGCATTTACAGAAATATCATTCAGCCAAGGCAGCGTAGCAGCCACCCACGCACTTGCCATCATCCCTGCGGTTAAAGTGCATTTCAGGTTTTTGCTAGATTCCTTCTGTAGCACATACAAAACCCCAGCCAATGCCATAGGCCAATACAAAGCTACCGCCTCGATCATTGTGGATTTATTCATCAAACATACTCTCCAAGAAATACTCACCCGCCTTGCTCACGGCATATCTTTCCACTGGTTTAAAATACCAAGCAGGGTCAAGTTTACGCGTGTAGCTCATTGAGATACTTACCTCTGTCACACCCGCCGTGCTAGTGCCTACTTCCCATGTGACCGTCTTCCAGCCCAGCCAGTGATCGATGTGACTGTCATCTTTCACTAATGCGAACACTACTTTATTAGCGTTAGATTCCACCACCTTTACCACCAGATCTCCAGGTTCGCCCTCACCTCCAGCCAGATGGACTACCCGCTCATCCCCCACTGCTATCCCTTCCCCATTCACTACCTGCGGAGTCGGAAATCCTAGTTTTAAGAACAGCGGAAGTTCTGCCAGATCAAAACTCGGTTGCTCCGCGAGCTTTTGCATCACCTCAGATGGGCTAATGCTCACCTCACGCTTTACCACCACCACTTCCTCCCTGCCAAATGACAGCGCATCACTCACACCCTCCAGACTCATCAGTGCAATCACCAAGATACAGCTACAATTCATTTTATCCTTATACCATTTTGCTTTTCTCCGCTCCACGATTACAGCTACGATACTTCCCACAAGATAAAACAGTGGTGCTGCCATCAGAATACAGATCAAGCCCTCAAACATCAAAACACCAAACAACAACAAAAACAGAGTGATCCCCTTCATGATCACTCCCGTGGCGCTTTTCGGACGTGGTGACTGCGCTAGCAAGAGTGACAATACCAGCGGAATGCCGATGAACAGCAACGCAGACTGCTCTTTATATCCTAGAACCAACAATCGATACAAAACTGACACCGCCGCAGTAGCCAAACAGATCACTACACACGTAGAGGTATTTTGACTCGGGGCATTTGTCTCTTTGCTCGGATCCGTATTTGGTGGTTTGTATTCGTTGTCCATGCTGCGTATTACAGCAGAGTAATACAGAAATACAACTCAAAACTTCCAGTAATTACTGAAAATACAGAATATTTGAAATCGCCTGCAAGAGTGCTGTTTTCATCATGTTCAGCTTTACAAGGAAGATTAACGTCTATCGAAACTAACCAGAATAAAACGCTTTACTGCGATCTAATACCCTCAGTCACGAACCAAAATTTACAATAAATGCCTCCGAGGAATAGTCTCTGAATAGTTTCTCAGTTAGTTGATTGTCAGGAGAAATTTTCTCGCTAGAGTAATCTTAACTTAAGAGAAAACATGGAAACAGTTGACCCATCATTTGTACACCTACACGTGCATACAGAATACTCGGTGAAGGACTCGATCGTGAGGATCAAGGACCTAGCGACGAAAACCGCCGAGATGGGAATGCCCGCTGTAGCAATGACTGACCATGGAAACTTATATGGTGCGGTGGTGTTCTACCAGAAGATGATGGCCGCCAAGGTAAAGCCCATTCTTGGCTGTGTGATGTGCCTAGCACCCTCTGAGCTGACCCAGAAAAAAGATTTTCCCGGACGTAAGCGCTCCACCAACATCATCCTCCTCGCTAAAAACACCATCGGCTGGAATAACCTCACCAAACTTGTCTCTCTCGGCCATCTGGAAGGTGAATATCTAGGTGAGCCGCGCGTGGATAGAGAAGCTCTCAAAAAGTATTCTGAAGGAATCATCTGCCTCAGCGGCTGTGATGAAGGGCCCATCCAAGAATGGCTGGAGAAAGGTGATCTCGAAAAAGCGCGTGAGGAAGTGGCGACGCTGAAGGACATCTATGGCACGGAGGATCTCTACATCGAGCTGATGGATCATGAGCTAGAGAGACAGTCTAAGAATATTCCTATTTTACGCGGGTTCGCAGAAGAGTTCGGGCTAAAGGTAGTGGCTACAAACGATGTCCATTTTATAGAAAAACAAGATCATGAAGCGCTAGACTGCCTCATCTGTATCGGAGAAGGTCGACTTCTGTTAGATGAGAATAGAAAGACGTATTCGAACCAAGTTTACTTCAAGACAGCTGAGCAAATGCGCCAGCTTTTCAAGGACATTCCAGGCGCCTGTGATGCCACGCTAGAGATAGCAGAGAAGTGTAATGTGGAGCTAATCCTAGACCCCACATCCTCTGAAAAATACCCGCAGTATGACCCACCAGATGGCTCAAAGCGTGAAGAGTATTTCAGAAAAGTCTGCTACGATGGACTAGACACCCGCTACCCACCCAAAAAGCTCAAGCAGCTCGCGGATAAGAATAAATTTACCGAAAAAGAACAGCTCCAAGAACTCCATGATCGTCTAGACTACGAGATAGAAACCATTAACTCGCTTGGCTTTGCCTCCTACTTCTTGATCACTGCGGACTTCATTAACTGGGGCCGCGAGCAAGGCATCCCCGTGGGACCTGGACGTGGTTCTGCTGCTGGCTCACTGGTCGCCTATACGATGGCGATCACGGATATCTGCCCGATGATGTTCGGCCTACTCTTTGAGCGATTCCTTAACCCGGAACGTGTTTCACCTCCCGATGTTGACATTGATTTCTGCCAGACTCGCAGGCCTGAAGTGATCCAATACGTGCGTGAGAAATATGGCGAGCGCTGTGTCTCCCACATCATCACTTACGGAACGCTAGGTGCTAAGTCCGTGCTCCGTGATGTAGCTCGCGTGATGGGTGTCGCCTACGGAGATGCAGACAGACTCGCTAAGCTCATCGAGGCAGTGCCCGGTGTCACGCTCCAGTCTGAGTGGGATGCTAAGCAAGAACTGCGCGACCTCGTAGAAGCCTCTACCACCTTCACTGAATTGTGGACATTTGCCACTAAACTAGAAGGTCTAATCAGAAACACCGGTGTCCACGCTGCGGGAGTAGTGATCGGTGACGGAGATCTAGACGTCCACGTGCCACTCGCCCGCGCGAAGGAAGGTGAAGTAGTGACTCAGGCAGACATGAATGCCATCACAGAGATCGGTCTTCTGAAAATGGACTTCCTAGGACTGAAGAACCTCACCGTCATTCAGGACTCCATCAATCACATCCACAAGCACACCCCGGACTTTGACATCTACGAGATAGAACTCGATGACAAGCCTGCCCTCCAGCTTCTCAACCGTGGTGAAACCATGGGTGTGTTCCAGCTGGAATCCGGTGGTATGGTCGAGACCTGTAAGAAATATGGCATCGACAAGATCGAAGACATCATTGACCTCCTAGCTCTCTACAGGCCTGGAGCTATGCAGTTTATCGACCAGATGATCGACGTCAAAAAAGGCAAGACTCAAGTGCAATACGAGCACCCACTGTTAGAGACTATCTGTGGCGATACCTACGGAGTCATGATCTACCAGGAGCAGGTGCAGAATGCCGCAAAAGTGCTCGCTGGCTACACCCTCGGTGGTGCGGACATTCTCCGCCGAGCCATGGGTAAGAAAAAGGCATCCGTCATGGACGAACAGCGCAAGACATTCGTGGCTGGCTGTGCCGAGACAAACCAAATCCCAGCCAATAACGCGAATAAGATCTTCGATAAAATCGCGAGTTTTGCGGGCTATGGATTCAATAAATCTCACTCCGCATGTTACGGACACATTTCCTACTGGACTGCCTATCTGAAAGCAAACTTCCCAGTGGAATTCTTGTGCGGTCTGCTTTCAAATGAGCTAAATAACACGGACAAAATCGTAATTTTCATCTCAGAATGTCACCGTATGGGAATAGAAGTCCTCCCACCCTGTCTCAACCGGTCGATGCTAAAATTTGCCCCAGAGAAAACACCTTCTGGCAAGATGGCGATCCGCTACGGACTCGCTGCGATCAAGAACGTGGGTGAAGCTGCGATGCACACTGCCATTATAGATAGAAATGAAAACGGTCTATTCGAGAGCATGGAAGACCTCTCTAACAGACTAGATACCAAGGTGGTGAATAAGCGTATTTTAGAGAGTCTCATCAAGGCCGGCGCACTAGACTTCACCAAATCTAACAGAGCCACGCTCACAGCCAAGCTTGAGCAAGTCATCGCCTCCGCATCACTCACGCACAAGGACAAGGCATCTGGCCAAGGCAGTATGTTTGATAGCATGGACTTCGGAGCTCCAGCGGCAGCCGAGGCTACTCATGGCTACGTGAAGGAATGGAGCAAGGACGAGCGGCTAGACCACGAAAAAACTCTCCTCGGCTACTACACCTCTGGTCATCCGTTAGACACAGTCCGTAGCCTTCTCAATAAAGACCGCCTCACCAAAATCAACACCATCGATGAAGTGGACATCCGCGACAGAAAGATCCGCCGCGTCATAGGCGGAATGATCAAAGGCGTAGAGCACCGCACCACCAAGGCCGGCAAGCCATTTGGCATCATCCTCATCGAGGATCTCACAGGAGTGCGAGAAGTTCTATCCTGGTCAGAAAGCTACATCCCCGCCCTAGAAGAAGGTCTGCTAGAGGCAGGAAATGTCGTCAGCATGAACATCAACATCCAAGAAGATGACCGTGGAGACCAGCGCAGAGTCAGTGGTAGCCAGATCAAAGCTCTACTGAAGAAAGAGACCCTAAAGTCTAAAGAAAAAGCTAAACAAACACTCAACCTCAATCTCTGGACCTCCCGTCACGATCAAGAAGACCTGGACTACATCCTTAGCATTCTCAAGAAATATCCTGGCAAGTCAGACATCATCATCACCATCCAGAACACCCTAGGAAACCGTATCAAACTAGAAGTCCCAGATAAATTCAAAGTGAGGCTCAGCGATAACAAAGACATCTATAGGGAATTGGAAAGATTTATCGGGTAAAGGAAAGATTTAAGCTTCTCTCACAAGCGCCTTCTTGAGCCAGAGCAATTATTAAACGTGCTTCTTGATATACTAGTGACACTGGCAGGAATCTCTACAGAAGTCAGTTTACTGCAGTTCGGAAAGGCTCGATTTCCGATGCTACTTATACTCGCAGGCATGGTTATAGAGGTAACGTCGATCAGATAAGAGAATGCGTAGTCATCAATACTCGTCACTGGAAGTCCCTCTATCAGGTCTGGAACCACGACTGCTCCTGCAGTGCCGTAAGCGCAATCAGTGATCTCGAACTCAGTTCCACCTATTATTTCATAAGTCAGAACTCCGAGAGTCCCTGCAGAAAGCTTAGAAATGAGTATACCCATTATCAAAAATCTGATGAGGAGGATGCATTGGGATTTTAGTTTTGGTAGCATGGACCTCTGAAAACGATATAATTAACTATAATACAGCTATTTATGTGAATCTGTGAACATAAAAAACTCTATTAGAATCGTCAAGGAGAAGGTGCTCTACGCCTCTATTCTCAAGGCGGATGATTTGAATAAAAATGATGATTATTTGACATACAACTAGGCGTATCTATACTTTGTAATCATCAGCAAATTTATGAAAAAGAAATTATTAAACGTAGTTACGGCGGCATTCTGTTTTTTAGGTATGACCGCGTCAGCAGCACCTCTAGTCTTTGAAGGCGGTGAGGGTATCGGTAAAGGAAAGCACATTGTCTTCATCGCCAACGATCACGAGTATCGCTCTGAGGAGACCTGCCCAGCATTAGCTAAGATCTTGGCTAAGCACCAAGGCTTCAAGTGCACGGTGCTCTTTGGTATCGATAAGGAAGGACATATTGATCCTGGTGCAAAAAGTATTCCTCACCTTGATGTGCTTAAAGAGGCAGATCTACTTGTTTTCTTCACACGTTTCATGAACCTAAGCGATGAGCAGGTAAAACACATTGCAGACTATACTGAAAGAGGTGGACCAATTATTGGAATGAGAACATCAACGCATTGCTTTAACAAGCAGGGTGGAAAGTGGAACAAATTTAACTACAACTACATGGGAGAAGATTATGACGGTGGGTTTGGTAAGCAGATCTTTGGTAACACTTGGGATAAGGAGAATGGCCAGAGCCATTATGGTCAAAACCATGCTGAAGGTGGAACTTACACAGCTGTGGAATCAGCAAAGGAAAATCCTATTATGACTGGTGTAGCGCCGTTCCACGCATACAGTGGTGCTTATAAATCTCAGCCTCCAGTAGATGCAACACCACTTATCGAAGTCCAGGTGCTCAACACCTTTGAGCCTAGTACTGATCTCAATACAAAGAAGGAAAAAGTCAATGCTGGCTGGACACGTGATCATTACACTGCGCTATCTGGTGAGAAGAAAGATGCACGTGTAGTTTACACATCTATTGGAGCTTCTGAAGACCTCAAGGACGCCAACACACGCCGCTTCCTAGTGAATAGCTGCCTCTGGGCTGCTGGTCTGGAAAAGTCGATCACTCCTGAGCTCAACGTGGATTTAGTAGGCGGCTATGAGCCATCCGCTTACTCTACGGGCTCTCTCTATAGACTCAACGTAAAGCCTGCAGATTTAGCTGGATGGGATTCCTCAGTGATGCCAGCTTCTGCTAAGTTTGCTGGAGTGGATGCTAAGGGTGCTAGACTATCTAGAGTACTTGTAAACCGTCATGCTCTCGTGAAGAAAATTAAAACACTTCACCCTGACCTAGACCTCTCTAAGAAGAAATAAGGTCAGCTCTCGAAGACACATTCTAAAATAGAAAAGCCTGCTGAGATCATCAGCAGGCTTTTTTTATTAATTCTTCTCCGAGCTCTCCTTAAAATTTGCGTAGGCTGTTAGCGCGGCTTCTCTGCCTTCTTTATGGGAAATGATCGGACAGGGGTAAGTTTTTCCTAGGGTTACACCAGCGGCGGCTAGTTCTAGCTCTGGCATTTCCCAGGGCTTGTGGAGGTAGGCGTCTGGGACGTCTTTTAGCTCTGGGCAGTAGGTGCGGACGTAGGTGCCATCGGGGTCAAATTTCTCGCCTTGGATGATGGGATTGAAGATGCGGAAGCAGGGTGAGGCGTCTGCACCACAGCCGCCTATCCATTGCCAGCCCATAGTGTTGTTCGCTAGGTCTGAGTCGAGAAGTGTGTCCCAGAACCAGCTCGCACCATCGCGCCAGTCTTGGAGGAGGTGTTTTACGAGGAGTGAACCTACGATCATTCTTACGCGGTTATGCATCCATCCTGTTTGCCAGAGTTGACGCATTCCGGCATCTACAATAGGAAATCCAGTTTGTCCTTTTTGCCAGGCTGTTAGAGATTTCTTATCTGCCTTCCACGGGAAATTTTCATACTCGGGACGGAGTGGTCGCTCTGGGGTGTGAGGGGCGTGGTAGAGTAGATGGTAGCTGAACTCGCGCCAGAAGAGCTGCCGGAGGTAACCTTTTTCTACGGTGTCATTGTAGCTATTTTTAAAGGCGTGGTAAATTTCCCGCACACTGATCTGACCCCACTGGAGGTAGGGTGAAAGCTGTGAGGTGCCATCAATTGAGGGCGTGTCTCGCTGCTGATCGTAATCTTTCGCCTTAGATTTCACCATTTCTGTTAGACGCTCTAGGCCTGCTTTACGAGTAGGATCAAAGTGGTCATAGAAATTTTTATCCCACGGGATCTGAGGTAATAGCTTTAGCTCATCAATCGTATTTGGGGACTTTGCTTTCACCCACTTTATACGTTCCCATTGTTTCTTACTGATGGTGGTGAGTGGCTCGATAGTGTGGGTCAGGCAATGTTTCCAGTATGGGGTGAAGACTTTGAAATGGGTGCCAGATTTATTCTTGATGGTGTGCGGCTCTAGCAGAAGATGGGTATTGAAGGATTCCACTTCGTAGCCTTGTTCTCTTAGATGCTTTTTGAGCTTCTTGTCTCGCTCTAATATTTCTGGCTCGTAGCGCCTACCCCAGTAGATGGCATCTGCTTTATGCTCGCGGATTATTTCTGTTAGAATAGTAGAAAACTTACCTCTAGTTTTGAGTTTATAAATGAGAAGTTCACCTCCGTATTCTTGAAGCTGTTGCTGTAGATCTGTAATAGCGTGGTGTAACCACCACTGCGAGGCAGCTCCGTCTTGCCAACGATGCTCGGTCTCATCCCAAGTGAAGATGGGTAGAATCTGGTAGCCATTTTGGATCGCGTGTGCGAACCCCGGATGATCTGTAAGACGGAGATCTTTTCTCAGCCAGATGATGCACTTTTTCATTTTAGCCTAATCTCCTATCGGTGGAATGACTGGCTCTACTACTTCTGGTATTACTTCTGGTCCTATTTCCGGCTCGGCTGGAGGCTTAGGAAAAGTATCCACCCATCGATGAAGGGTGTAGCCTTCTCCTAGACCTCCTATTTCCCCGAGAAGTTTTGTAACCTGCTCATGCCAGCGATCATAGTCTGGCGCCCTTCTTGGCTTAGCCGCTGTGCCAGGGAAGACCACGTAGGTGACTCCAAGCGTAGAAACGGGGCGATGGTATGACGTAGCAATTGGGTTAATTTCCTTAGCCAATCTGAGCGAGCTCTCACCCGCTTTAAAAGTAGGACCACCATCTCCGACGATAGCTGGATAGACTTTATCTTTATAAATCACTGCCACGTAGTCTCCTACTGTAGGGATTTCTTTCTGAGTTCTGCTGGCTCTTATCTTGTCCACGGAAACAACGATGAAGGGATCATGCTCGGCGATGAGAAAGCTATGTACCTTCATGTCATCAATACCTACTTTGAGCATTTTCATTCTGCTACGGAGCCATGTCTTGCGCTCAGCGGTGGTGCTGGACCTATTGAGCTCTTCCTGTGCATTTTTCATGCGCTGCTCCCAGCCCTTTACCATTGGATTCTTCTTATTGGTGACTTTATCCCAACTGTAACTTGTGAATGGCTGATAGTAAGTAGAGTTCACCACCGAGGCTGGCATTTCTTCAAGGCGGTCGCCATCAGAGCCATCGGTCACTACGTCCATATCTGCCTGAAAAAGGAATACCTGTCTTCCACTCTCTGGGTGTTTCATTTCTAGCATGGTCTCACAGTCGTAGAAGTTGTGACTAGTGAGAACCCTACCTAGATTTAGCACTTCGCGTCTTAGGCGCTCAGCTTTGTTGTTGTAGAGCTTGGTAAAGAGTGGTGAGACTTTGCCGTTCTCCATAAGGTCAGAAAGACCTGGGAGCATTTTTGTTAGATGCGGATTGATCTTAGCGAGCTGCTTGGCCGTGGTGGATGGTGTTGGCATTTTTACATCGAGACTGAAGTTAGCCACGTAGCTGTCATCACGAACCCGCTCTACTGATGCGGTCTCCCCTTTCGGGAAATTTGCCTTATACTTTAGTCCAAATCCTTTGAGAGTATTTCTCACATCAGAATCACTCTCGATAGCGATGGTGGGAATGCGCTCTATGACAGGAGCTGGCGCAGGTCTAGAGGCTGACTCCTTTTCTAACGCAGCTATCTTTTTTGCCTGATCAATAATCGTCTGGGCTTGTGCTGTAGATGGTTCATTTACTACAATCGTCTTCGTAGCTGGTCTATTCCAGGCTCTGACTGCGTCTTTCCCTGTCTTAGTAAATGGAAATACGACGGTGAAACAGGCCAATAAAAATAGAGTTGCGCGGATCCACCAAACGCGCGCTAGAATGCTCGGTTTAGAAGAATTTCGCTTAGGCGTTAGTGACTGGTTATGGAGATCTGACATGACTCAGAATATACGTATTTTTGCTTAAATAACAACTGTTTGTCATGATGTTTTACTTGGTAAATTGTTTGATTATTTTTAAATGCAGTTTTTTAAGCATTTAGTTCTTGCCGCTGACGGCTTAAATGCTATTTTTACTGCACTATGAATTTTCTAACATTTATCTATACGTTGAGGTTACTACTGAGCTTGGGAATCATTACGACACTGAGCAGCTGTGGAATGGTGGGGTATTCTGCTGAAGTGCCTTCTGCCCCTTCTTACGTGGTTCCTTCTATGTCCGCATCATCTAACAGCTCGCTAAATAGAAATAGCGTGAGCACTGCTAAGCGAGTGGTGGTGAAGACTGGCTCGCTGAATCTAGACACGAGTAATGTGCGGGAGGCTAGCGAGAGCATAGAACAGATCACGGTGGCGCAGGGCGGACATATACTGAGCTATGATGAGCGAGATGATAAAAATAAGGACGCATCATTCTCCATCCGTGTGCCGGCCCAGAACCTGGTGAGCATGATGGATCAGATAGCGGCTCTCGGAAAGGTGACCTACCGTAAAATCACAGTGAAGGATAAGACGCGAGAGATGATAGCGCAGAAGGCGCGGCTAGATAAACTGAAGAAGCGCAAGAGCAGACTGGAAGCCATCTACCGTAGCTTGGGGACTAAGGATATGACTGCGAAGCTGGAGCTAGAGGAAACGCTGTCTGAGATAGAGGAAGAAATTTTCACCATGGAGGAAGGAATGAGGCAGATGCAGAAATTTGCACAGTTCAGCAAGCTGGATGTATCGCTCTCACAGAAGACGATCCGCGGGCCAGTGGGAGCTGCTCTAGATGGGGCATCGTGGACTTGGGATAAGCTTTTTACAATCCGTGAATAAATTTCTAACAAACAGCGTCCCAATATCCTCTCTTAGATAGATACTGATAGAAATCAGTTTCCAAAGGATTTTGTGTATGAGCCGAACAAGGTGGCAAATGCCTCTCCGCTGTTAGAAGATGGAGAGGCATTTGTTTTTATTTTACACGAGCTCAATAATGAAGATGATCAACGGTGTGGATGGCCCGAGAATCCTCTCACGGCTATTAAGCCGTTCTAGAAGAACATGCTCCGTTTGGCTTTAGAGGCTAAGTAGAGAGGATGTAAAATCAGGGCTAACTCGTCTTGGGATCATTTAGCAACATGAAGTCTTCGAGTAATCTTTCATTTAAGCAAGCTTGGTAACGCTTACCTTTGATGCTATCCTTTACTGTTTTATCGTGTTTTAACAAACTGAGAGCTATTTTTCG
>CALFBV010000013.1 GCA_937951395.1 uncultured Rubritalea sp. | reverse complement strand
TCCAAACCAGAAAGCTACCTCATGCCCATCACCCTATGGGGAGCCGTAGCACTCACCCTCATATCTGGCTGGAACTACCTCTGGGGAAGCAGAGATCTACTCAAGAAGTAACGTAGCTTAACCGCCCGTGTTGACAACTAACGGGAACATTGATTTTTGACCCTCGGTATCAAAGAATGGCAATTCTCCCTAATTAGCAAGCCTGCATAAAATACATTCAACATTGAATTGTGCCAATTTCTTCACTCTAAAGAATTTTACAATCCGCAAAAAACGGCCATTACTGCAATCGTTAAGAGAAATAAAATTCCTCACAGGAAAAACAAACATCTCTCACACCATTAATAATAAATAAGAATCATGCAAAACAAATTAGCAAAAACAATAATCGGCACCGCCGCTCTATCAAGCGTAGCAGTGGCAGGCTCTATCTCAGCACCATTGCAAAATGCTCATCAATCTAACAGCGGTGATTTCTGCAGCTCTCTGAAGAGCATCGGTCAACTCTACAAAAACAATGACAATGCTATCATTCAGTCAGTGAAAGTATTCGGCCGCCTTCAAGCACAGGCTGCATACATTGACGGAACAGACATAAATAATAATGATTTCGACGGAGACTTTGATGAAATACGCCGCTTTCGCGCTGGTTTAGAAATCAAAGCTTTCAACGGCCTAAAAATTAAAGGCAATGTAAATCTTGCGAGTGACGGCAGACCTGGTGGAGGTGATCTCGACTGGGGCTACCAAAGCTTTGACCAGTTTAAGGTTTCTTACGCAGTCAAAAACACTGCCGGATTTGACTCACTTGGGTTCAGCTATGGTCGCCACAAACTAGCCCTAGGACAAGAGCAACACACTTCATCAAAGAAAATCAAAACTGTAGAACGCTCAGCAATTGCGAACAAGCTCACAAGCACACGTCCTACAGGGATAAGTGTTGATGCTATGCGCGGCGGTGTATCTACAACACTTGGTTTCTTCAGCCTTGATGAAGATGACTTCCTAGGTAAATGGGATGCGGGTAGCGCCATCTATGCAAGCACTCAATTTGAAGCGTTAAATGGCGATATCACTCTTGACCTTATGTACAACCTCGATCAAGACGACAACCCCATTGGACTAGGATACAAATGGGCTACTTCAGCGGCATGGGAAGGTAATATAGGAAGCTGGGATCTCGCTGTAAACGCAATCATAGGTGACAATGGAGATCAAAGTAATGCAGACCGCGAAGGCTCATTCTACGGACTGGTCGTTATGCCATCAAAGTACATCATCGAAGATAAGCTTGAGTTCGTAGCGCGCTACGCATTCCAAGGATCTTCTGAAGATGAAGGCATCCGCGTAAACTCACGCTATCTACGCAGAGACATATCCTCTGATGGAAGTGTTGATGCAGACATTAATAGTGGCCGTGGAGACTCACACCACAGTATCTATGCTGGCCTTAACTACTACTTCTGTGGTGACAATAGCAAGGTTATGACAGGTATTGAATATGATACTCTCTCAGCAGACACAGGAGATGTTGACGCTACCACTCTATGGTTCGCTTACAGAATGTATTTCTAGGTTCTTCACAGTATTTATTGTCCTTCATGAGATTTCCACTCCCCGCTTCGGAGTAACTTCTCATGTAACTTTGAACCTAGCTAAAGGCGTAGCTTCTCCTACAGGGGGCTACGTCTTTTTGTATCCTATGCTCATACACCCATACCATTTTAACCATTAACTTGGTTTGATGACGAAATAAACTCACTAATTTTTCACATCAACCTCATCATCATTTCACATTCATGGTTTTCTATAGAGGGACTATGGATCATCACTACAAAGCTGCAGGAAGACTAGTACCTGAAACAAAACGCGAGCCCTATCCATTCGGTAGACTTTTCGCAGGTTACTACTCTACTTTATCATTGGTTATCCCCATCATCTTCTTATTCATAAATGGGTCTGGCTTCAGAGATGGTTTAACCTACTCTTGGATTGCTACCGTGATTGGCTTCTGGATTAGTTTTACGATCAACATAACGTTCGCTATTTACTTAACCTATGGATTTAAAGAATATTTCGATGCTCCACATCGCCTGAAGGCGACACTAGTAGGAGGCGTCATCCTATCATTTATTCTCTTCCTCCTTCAGATACTATGTATTCTTCCATGGTTAGGATTTTAAACCTCCACTCAGACTCAAAAAAGGCGCACCGTAAACGATGCGCCTTTTGAAATATGTTTTGGAAACCTCTGAGAGATTACCTTGAGTAGAGTTCAACAACGAGCTGAACGTTTACTCCGTGATCCATATCCTCTTCTTCAGGAAGACGAGCAACTGTTCCTGCCATTGCATCACGGTCGAGTGTGAGCCAGTCTTTAAGTGGAACCGCCTGTGTGAGATCAAGTGCGCGGAGCCCGAGTTGCTGTGAAGCTGCTCTTGCACCTACCTTGATCACGTCACCTGGCTTGCACTGGAATGATGCGATGTCTGTCTTAACTCCGTTCACTGTGATGTGACCGTGGTTAACGAGCTGACGTGCTCCTGAGCGAGTGTTTCCGAATCCGAGTCTGTAACAGATGTTATCAAGACGAGTCTCAAGAAGCTGGACGAGGGTATCACCAGTTACTGCACGGCGACGTGCTGCTTCTGCGTAGTATCCGCGGAACTGCTTCTCTAGAACTCCGTATTGGAAACGTAGCTTCTGCTTTTCACCGAGGGCGATTGAGTAGTCAGACTTCTTCTTACGTCCAGCGCGGAATCCGTGCTGCCCTGGAGGGAAGTTTCTGCGTTCGAGTGCCTTTGATGGTCCGAAGAGTGCTACTCCGAATCGACGACTGATTTTATCTTTTGGGCCTATATAGCGTGCCATAATTTAAAAGTGTTAGTAGTTAGTGTTGGTAGTTATAATTATACGCGACGAGATTTCTTAGGGCGGCAACCATTATGAGGAATGGCGGTCACGTCTTTAATAGCTGAAATATCAAGTCCGAGTCCCTGTGCAGCGCGAACTGCTGACTCACGACCTGCGCCCGGTCCCTTTACACGCACCTCAACAGCCTTAAGACCGTGAGACATTGCCTGGCGGCATGCGTCTTGGGATACTACCTGAGCTGCGTATGCGGTGCTCTTACGAGAACCCTTGAAGCCCATCTTACCAGCAGATGACCAGCCAATGGAGTTACCCATAAGATCAGTCACGCTAACGAGAGTGTTGTTAAAGGTCGCTGTAACGTGGACGATTCCAGTTGCTACATTTTTGCTTCCCTTTGCTTTGTGAATCTTGACAGTTTCTTCTTCGCCACCAGCGATCTCTGCAAAGATGTCTTTCTTCTTTTCATCCTTCTTAGGAGCATCACCTGCTGCTTTTTCCTCTTTGGGTGCTTCTACAGTTGCATCAACTGGAGCTGCTGCTTCTGCTTTCACTTCAGCTACTTCTTTATTATTTTCTTCAGACATTATATTAAATGGTCAATGAGTTAGTTTACGACTTAGGCGTTCCAGAAACTGAGCGTTTCTTACCCTTACGTGTGCGTGCATTTGTCTTAGTGCGCTGGCCTCTTACAGGAAGTCCACGCTTATGACATTGGCCACGGTAGCAGTTGATGGATTGAAGACGCTTCAAGTTGCCCTGAAGTTCACGACGAAGGTCACCTTCAATAACGAACTCTTCTTGAGTAATCACTGACGCGATCTTCACTAGTTGTTCTTCTGAAAGTTTACCTGTACGGATATCTGAATCTACGCCAGCTTGATCTAAGATCTTAACTGCTCTGGTGGATCCAATACCGTATATATATTGGAGAGAAGCTTCAATGCGCTTCTCATTTGGAATTTCTATTCCGAAAATACGTGCCATAATGTGATACTCTATTTTTTGTGGTTAATAACTGTGCTCCGCAGATGTTTATGCGCACTGTGCGCAAAGCGGGATGGCTCATTTAGCAAAATACACTAGAGATGCAAGTAATTTATAGCTTTTTTCTAGAAATCGCCCTTATTTTAAGGGCTAAGAAGTGGATTTGAGCAATTCCGTGACCTCTCCTTCATCAGGAAAGCGACCAGTATCTTTCTTATTATAGACCATACTTCCATCCACAGTGACGATGAATACTCCCCCGCTCCCTTTGATAAGAGTGGATTCTACATTGTAAGCTTCTTTCAGTTCTGCCGCTAAACTAGCCGCATTAGGTAAGTAATTTCACATTCCTCAGTATTGGATCTCTATCTTCATGAACCTTTTCTACCTCATCTCGAATTGTCTTTCAAAGACTTTTTTAGAGAATAAAACTTACCTCTAGTCAGAATACTCACCCCAGAGTTTACTCCACCTTAAAAAGTAGATCTACAAATCCTTCACTCAGCTCAGCGAGCCGAGCTTTTTCCTGATCAGAAAATTCGTAAGGACCCAGCTTGCCCACGCCTAGCGTACCTGTGACCTTTCCACTCTCAGGAGAAAAGATAGGCACCGCCAGGGAGCCTGAAACTCCAGTCTTGCGCGCATCTTCCTTTGCGACCCCACCGAGGTCCTGCTGGAGATTACATAGCTCTACTGGACTTTTGCTCTCAGCAGCTACTCCTGCGATTCCTTTACCGAAAGGTATCTTAGAAATTTTCTCAACCAGAAATTCAGGCACACCCTCATAACTCACTAAATGTAACAATTCACCCTCAGCTCGATGCACGGTACCGGTCTGACATTCAAATTCATCCATTGCCGCCTTCAATTTCTTGTCAGATTCACTCATACTAAGAATCTGCTACTGCATCCGCGCTCTGTCCAGATTTTTCCATGCAGGCCTTCCATTAACTTGAAACTCTGACGTTTCTATAAAATTTCTTTTTCTCTAATTGTTATATTTAAGAAATTACGGAAAAATTAACAGTTAATTTTGGCTGCCTTTTTTAACATTGAACAGCGACAACTA
>CALFBV010000012.1 GCA_937951395.1 uncultured Rubritalea sp. | reverse complement strand
CCGGACTCACTCAGCAAGAGGTGTTCTCAGTTGTGCAAGGTGCGCTTGACTCGATCACTGAAGAACTAGCGAAGGGCAACTCAGTTGTAATGCGTAATTTTGGTGCATTTCAAGTTAGAGAAGTGAAAGGTAAAATAGGACGTAACCCTAAAGATCCAAGTAAGGATGTGCCTATCCCTCCACGTGCAGTAGTGAAGTTCAAGCCTGGTAAGGAAATGAAAGAAAAGGTAGCACCTATCCTTCCTACTATTCAGCAGAGTTCATAACTGTATAATGAGCAGCATTAAAAAAATTATCTAACAAAATGGTGTGGTCAGCTTTTGATCACACCATTTTTTTGCCCATCAAACGACAGTATATGATTTTATTTATTTAAGATGTGCAAACTAACTAATTTAGAGTAAACAAGATCTTAACATGGAAACAGAAATAGTATATGCCGAAGACGGTGAGGCGAATGAAGCCATCATCAAGGCGACACGCCTCCTGGAAGCCGGTGAAGTGGTAGCTCTACCGACTGAGACAGTCTACGGTCTGGGCGCTAATGCCCTGGATGCAGATGCTGTGGCGAAGATTTTTGCAGCGAAGGATAGGCCATCGTTTGATCCATTGATTATTCATTTAGGCAGACGTGAGCAGATCCATGAGTATTGTGATATTTCACCTGAGCTGGATGAGGTTGTTCAGAAGCTGATTCAGGAGTTTTGGCCAGGGCCACTCACAATGGTGCTACCTAAGAAAGATATCATCCCTGATATCGTTACTAGTGGGCTACCCACAGTAGCAGTCCGGATGAGTGCTCACCCGATTATGCAGGAGATCTGTAAGGGGCTAGGTAAGCCGATCGCAGCACCGAGTGCGAATAAATTTGGCAGGATCAGCCCGACATCTGCGGGCGCTGTGCTGAAGGAGCTTGATGGTAAGATTCCGCTTATCGTGGATGGCGGTGCTTGTAATGCGGGGCTAGAAAGTACGATCATCAGAGTAGAGGTAGGCGAGACTAAACCGCAGCTACATTTGTTAAGAGCAGGGCCAGTGGTGAAAGAAGATTTACAGAAAATAGGAAAAGTCATCCGCCCGAAAAAACTCACTGAGCGCGCTAGAAAAGCTCTGTTAGAAAAGCAGGGGGGGAGAGGAGAACAATCTCCAGAGGCACCTGGTATGTTAGAGAGCCATTATGCTCCTAGCACACCGTTGTATCTATTTGATAAGCCAGGAGATTTTATCCCTGAAGAAGGAAAGAGCTACGCGCTACTGAGTTATCGCGGACAGGAGAAGGACGGCTACATGGAGCTATATGACTGGGACGTGGTAGAAGAGCTTAGCCCTGGAAAAGGGAAACTAGGAGAAGCTTCTGTTAGATTATTTCACGTATTGCGTATGCTAGATGAATGCGGAGTGGATGCCATCATCGCAGAGCCAGTAGCGGAAACAGGGCTAGGCGTAGCGATCAATGACAGGCTGAGAAGGGCGAGCCAGAGATAAAGGGAGGTTTTTTTGTTATGTTGAGATCACTGTTGACAGTAAGTGGGTTCACCCTGCTGAGTAGATTACTAGGCTTAGTCCGTGAAATGCTCATAGCGCACTTTCTAGGGGCTGGAGCTAAGTCAGATGTGTGGGTGGCGGCATTTAGATTTCCTAATTTATTCAGAAGAGTTCTGGGTGAGGGTGCTTTTAATGCTGCTTTTGTGCCATTGTATTCTGGGAAACTTGAGGCGGAGGGAGCTAGTTCGTCTTCTAACTTTGGCTCTAGAGTGACTATTCTTCTAAGTCTGATTTTAGCTTTAATCTGTGTAGTGTGTTTTGTTTTCATGGAGAGCATTACTCGCTTCTTAACAAGTGGATTTAGTGAAGAGAAAATTCTGGAGGCAACTTATTTCTCTAAAATTACAATTAGCTACTTATTCTTAATCTGTATAGTGGCAGCGGTGAGTGGTATTTTAAATAGTCACAAGAGGTTTGCAGCGCCATCCTTCGCGTATTCTATTTTGAACGTTGTTTTCTTAATAGGGATTCTAGGTGTAATGCCTTTTGTGGAAAATAAAACAGAAGTTTTAGCTTGGTCGCTTGTGATAGGGGGGGTAGTGCAGTTA
This sequence comes from uncultured Rubritalea sp., assembly GCA_937951395.1. Taxonomy (GTDB): domain Bacteria; phylum Verrucomicrobiota; class Verrucomicrobiia; order Verrucomicrobiales; family Akkermansiaceae; genus Rubritalea. The sequence continues at coordinate 2,134 of CALFBV010000012.1, read as the reverse complement.
GGTGTAGTGGTCATTTCTTTAGCCCGTTCTGAGTTCAAATTTAGACTAACAGTCCCTAAGATAGACCGTGATATGAAACGGCTTGGAATCTTAATGGTCCCAGGATTAATTAGTGCTGGAATTCAGCAGTTTAACCTCATTGTGGGGCAGTGGGTAGCCTCGCATCAGGATGGCGGGATGAGCTATATCTTTTATTCGGATAGAGTGAATCAGTTGCCACTTGGTATTATAGGGATTGCTTTCGGGATCGTTCTGCTTCCAGAACTGACTAAGAAACTCAAAGGAGGTAGACGTGATGAGGCGCGTGAGAGCATTGAGTATGGAATGACGATAGCTATGTTTATAGCGATCCCTGCGATGGTTGGTATGGCAGTGCTAGCTGAGCCGATCATGGTATCTTTATTTAAGGGAGGAGAATTCACGCTGGAGAAAGGGGTGCTCTGTAGCCAGGCGTTACTGGCATTTTCAATTGGGTGTCCAGCATATATCGCAGCACGAGTCATGCAGGCGGGGTATTTCGCAAATGAGGATACTAAGACTCCGATGCAGTTTACTATGGTTTCAGCAGTGGTTAATATTATTTTATGTCTTATCGCTTGGTTAGTGATGGGATCAGGAGGGGCGCTCCATGTCGGCTGTGCTGCCGCTACTTCAGTGGCTGGCTGGGTAAATATATGTCTATTAAGCTGGGGGCTTAAAAAGCAGGGTCTGCTACATGTTACCCGAGATTTCTGGATGAAATTTAGCAAAATGTTACTAGCTAGTATCGTGATGGGTGTCGCTGCTTGGTTCGTAGCAGATCTCTTCAAGGATCTTATCTATGATGGATTTAGGTTGATCCGGATTATCATTGTGGCACTTATTGCTAGTTTTGGTTTGGTGTTATATTTACTAGTATCTCACATCATAGGGGCTGTCTCGCTTGATGAAATCAAGGCAGGATTTAAGAAATAAGGAATAAAAGGTAGATCACTTTAGTCGATGTCACTATCGATAGGAATGATTTTACCAAACGCTGAAATACTGTATGATACTGGGATGAAGAATAGATGTTTAAGCTGGCTGTCATTGGGTATATTTGGGTTTGTAAATGTGGGGTGTTCACTTGGTCTTAGTGGTACGCCAGATGCGGATTCTGAAAAACTCACCTCTATTCCCATCGTCTATTCTCCTAAGTATAAGATCAGTGTTTTTGGTATGGAGAAGATGCATCCATTCGACATTGCTAAGTATGATAAAATTTATAATGGGCTGAAGAGGGATGGCTATGTGACAAAACAGAGCGTCATCGATCCTGCTGAGGTGACGCCTGAGCAGATGTTGCTCATTCACACGGTAGATTACCTTGAGAGTCTGAAGAAAACGAAGAATGTAGCGCACTATCTAGAGGCTCCGCAGTTAAGGGTTATCCCTGACCATTTGCTCGATAAGATGATTGTTAGTAGATTTAGAGAAGCATCGGGCGGGACCATCGAGGCTGCGAGACAGGCGCTGAAGTCTAAAACAAAAATGGCGATCAACCTAGGAGGTGGATTCCATCATGCTAAGCCTAGCAAGGGCGAAGGCTTCTGCATCATCGCAGATGTTCCTATCGCGATTCGTGTGCTTCAGAAAGAAAATCTTATCAAACGCGCTCTGATCATCGATACAGACATTCACCAAGGTAACGGAACGATAGTTAGCCTGAGAGATGATCCCAGCACTTACACATTTTCAATGCATGAAGGTAATATTTATCCGAATCCAAAGGAGTTGGGGGATGAGGACGTGGAGTTGGCTGGGGGAGTGACAGATGCGGATTATCTGAAAATTTTAGAAAGTAAACTGGACGGGCTTTTTGCTAAGTCTAGGCCAGACATCGTATTCCACATCGCAGGCTGTGATTCACTCAAGGGTGATCCTTTAGCCTCAGGGGAAATGACACATGAAGGAATCCAAACGCGTGACTCAATGATCGTGATGGCCTGTAAAAAACACGGTGTTCCTTATGTGATGACTCTTTCTGGCGGTTACAGTAAAGATGCTTGGAACGCCCAGTATAAGAGTATCCGCGCTCTGATCAAAGAGCAGGTGGATCGATAGGGTATTAATATGTCTGACTGGTTGAATAGCCTATGTTATGTCCAAAACATAC
>CALFBV010000011.1 GCA_937951395.1 uncultured Rubritalea sp. | reverse complement strand
CCACTTTAAAAGACAGCGTCACCGTCCACTACACAGGCAAACTCATTTGCGGCACGGTCTTTGATAGCAGCGTAGAACGCGGTGAGCCAGCCACCTTCGCAGTGGACAAAGTCATCGCAGGCTGGAGCGAGGCCATCCAGCTGATGCAAGTAGGAGAAAAATACGAACTCACCATTCCCCAAGCCCTAGGCTACGGAAAGCGTGGCATGAATAGCGACATCCCACCCTACTCCACCTTAATATTTGAAGTCGAGTTACTCAATATAGCCGCCATCAAATAACGATGGAATCACCTCCCACCCATTCATCACTAAACATTCTCTATCAAGATGAATGGATGGTTGCAGTGGATAAGCCCGCAGGCTGGTTAGTCCACCCCGCTAGTGACCCACAAGAAGGCGATCTCGTAGTGATGAAAATCCTCCGAGACCAGATCGGAAAACGCGTCTACACCATCCACCGCATAGACCGCCCCACTACTGGAGTCCTACTCATGGGCATAGACCGCGAGATCTCCCAAGCCCTACACCACGCCCTAGCCGCTCATGAGATGAGTAAGACCTACTGGGCAGTCATCCACGGCAAGCCATCAGAAACAGAATGGGATTGCACCGCACCCATCCAGAAAGAAGAAGACAAACCCATCCGCGAAGCCCACACAAGCTTCCGCCTGCTAGAAACTATTAGATCCCCCACTCTCACAAATTCAGACCTAACAGAAGACCGCCTCTCCCTCATCGAAGCCACCCCACACACCGGCAGATTTCACCAGATCCGCAGACACCTCCTCCACGCCGGCCACCCCATCATAGGCGACTACCGCTATGGAGGCATCGACCGCTGCAACCAGCTAGGAAAATTACTAAGCACAGAATCAAGAATGCTCTTAATGGCTAAGAAGCTAAAACTCACCCACCCAGTGACTAAAGAACCACTCACTATAACAGCAGAGCCTGAAGCTATGTTTCTAAAAGCCGCTGAATGGAAGACATAATCAGCAAGCCCAAGTCCCTAGCTGAAAATCATCTAGGACAACGCCAATAGAACCGTTATACTGAAAACAATGAAACTCTCATCGATAATAGCATTTTTAGTAATGATGACCATATCAATGACTGCAGAAGCAGATAGCCGCTTATTTAAGCGCTAACGGAATGTCAGATATACCTAAAGTTGAGCATGAATCAGATGGTTCAACAGGATTCACCATCAAAGATCCAGACGGAAATATCATCTACTTCAACACCTGTGAAGGACACGACTCTGATCCAAATGAAGCTAGCTAAAAATATAACCAGTTCAGGAGAAGAAAAATCTGCTAGAACTAGGTAAAATTCTCTTCACATACACTAGGTTTCACTACAAACTTATTTTCATGCAGAACGAGGACAAACCGATCAAAGTGAGTAAGCCGAAAAAGTGGGCAGCAGGTAGACCTGCTGTCACTTCATCTCTTAAGCAGATCCTCAGCACCGCTGGACCCGTTAGAGGCACTAAGGCTCTACTTGAGCTCAACCAGACTGATGGGTTTGATTGCCCGAGCTGCGCGTGGCCCGACCCAGATGATCACCGTGCGGCTTCTGAATTTTGTGAGAATGGAGCTAAAGCGGTAGCCTCTGAAGCTACAGCTAAAATCGTTGACGAAAGATTTTTCAGAACCCATTCCATAGAGCAACTGCAGGCGGAGAGCGACTACTGGCATGATCAGCAAGGTCGCCTCACTAGCCCGATGGTTTTACGTGCTAGCGAAGGGGCTACTCACTACGAGCCTATCTCATGGGACGATGCTTTCTCTCTGATCGCTGAAGAACTTAAGTCACTCGATCACCCAGACGAAGCCGCCTTTTACACTTCTGGGCGAGCCAGTAATGAAGCGGCATTCATGTATCAGCTTTTCGTAAGAGTCTATGGCACCAACAACCTCCCAGACTGCTCTAACATGTGCCACGAATCCAGCGGATCTGGACTAGATGCTTCTATCGGAATAGGTAAAGGAACCGTATCACTCGATGACCTACACGAAGCAGACACCATCATCATCGCAGGACAGAACCCTGGCACCAACCACCCGCGCATGCTCGCATCACTGGAAAAGTGTGTGGAGAATGGAGGTAAGGTCATTGGCGTGAATCCACTGGTCGAAGCTGGTCTACTAGCATTTGCTCACCCGCAGAAAATTTCAGGCATGATGAACCGTGCTACCCCCCTAGCCTCTCAGTATTTACAAGTCAAAGTCAATGGTGACATGGCGCTTTTCCGAGGTGTCGCCAAATCTATTTTCGAGCGTGAAGAAGCCAAGCCTGGCAGCGTCATCGATTCCAAATTCATCACAGAACACACTGCTGGTGCGGAAGAATATGAGTCAGCTGTCAGCGCCACATCGTGGGAACGCATTCTCGGCGACTCAGGTCTCACGCGCGAAGATATCGAGACTCTAACAGACACCGTTTTAGACAAAGACAAGAAGCTCATCACCTGCTGGGCAATGGGCATCACGCAGCATAAAAATGCAGTGGACATCATCCGTGAAATCGTCAACGTGCACCTGCTAATCGGTGCCATTGGACGCCCAGGCGCAGGTCTCTGTCCCGTCCGTGGACACTCGAATGTACAGGGAGATCGCACCATGGGAATCTTTGAGAAGCTACCTGAATGGTTCCATCTATCTCTAGAACATCACTTCAAGTTTAAGTCCCCACGCAAGCACGGATACGATGTTGTAGAGGCTATCCACGCCATGCACCAAGGTGATCTGAAAGCATTCATCGCGCTAGGTGGAAACTTCCTCCAAGCCGCACCGGACACGAACTACACAGAAGAAGCTCTTAGGAAAACCAACCTTACTTGTCACATAGCTACTAAACTCAATCGGTCTCACTTAGTGACCGGAAAAACCGGACTCATCCTCCCCTGTCTCGGTCGCTCAGACCGCGATACTCAAGAAAAAGGAGATCAGTTCGTCACCTGCGAGAACTCCATGGGCATCGTCCATAGCTCGAAAGGAAAACTTACCCCTAACTCTAAGCTCATGATGTCTGAGCCCATGATTGTAGCGCGAATGGCTGTTGCCACTGTTGGTGACACTGAAACTATCAAGTGGCTCTGGATGGTAGAGGACTATAACCGTATTCGTAATCACATCGAAGGCGTAATCCCAGGTTTCGATGACTACAATGTGCGCGTCGCTCAGCCAGGTGGATTCTATCTACCAAATGCACCCAAAGAACGCATCTGGAATACTGATAATAAGAAAGCTAATTTCAACTCCCCACAGCTCAGCATCTTCCGCCCTGCAGAAGGCAGACTCGCACTTCAGACACTGCGAAGCCATGATCAGTATAACACGACCATCTACGGACTCGATGACCGCTATCGTGGAATCGGCAACAACCGTATGATTATATTCCTCAATCCAGAAGACATGAAATCTCGCGGAATCAAGCCACTCCAAGAGCTGAAGATAACGAGCTACTGGACGGATGGACAGCGTGACGCAACTGGCTTCAAAGCCATCCCTTACGATATGCCAGAAGGTTCAGCCGCGGCGTATTTCCCAGAGGCAAACGTCCTCGTCCCCATCGACAGCACCGCTGATATTTCTAATACACCTACTAGCAAAGGCATCGAAATCTCAATCGAGGCGATCTAACAAAAAAATGCTCTCTGTCATCATCGTAGCCGCAGGCTCCAGCAGACGCATGGGCTTTGATAAGCTTATGGCACCTTTGAAAGGCAAGCCTGTCTTAGCACACTCGGTGAATGCATTTCTCCAGTCACCAGATGTAACAGAAGTCATCC
>CALFBV010000010.1 GCA_937951395.1 uncultured Rubritalea sp. | reverse complement strand
AGGTGATCTCAGCTCTCAAAGAGCATCAGGTGGTTGTGGTAGTGGGGGATACGGGTAGTGGTAAAACGACTCAGTTGCCTAAGATGGCTCTGGAGTATTTAAGAGAGAATACCTCGAACTCGGGAAGAAAAAAATTGGTAGGGTGTACTCAGCCAAGGAGAATAGCAGCGGCGAGCGTAGCTAAGCGAGTGGCGGAGGAAATGGAGGTGTCTCTCGGTGAGGAAGTGGGATACCAGGTGAGGTTTGATGATGTGAGCAGTAAGAATACACTGCTGAAGTTCATGACTGATGGTATCTTATTAGCGGAGACGCAGGGTGATGTGCGATTGGGAGAGTATGGGGTGATCATCATAGATGAGGCTCATGAGCGGAGTCTGAATATTGACTTTCTGTTAGGCTATCTGAAGAGGTTGATAGATCAGCGTAGCGACCTGCGAGTGATTATCTCATCTGCTACATTGGATGCTGGTGGGTTTGCAGAATTTTACGGAAAGGAAACTCCTGTGATCGATGTGGAGGGGCGGACATTTCCTGTGGCAACCCGCTATCTGGATAGAAGAAGCGAAGAAGATACAGCTAGATGTGTTGCACGCTGTGTGGATGAGATCTCTAGGGAGGGTGGATTAGGGGATGTGTTAGTATTTCTCCCTGGTGAGCGTGAGATTCGTGAATGTGCGGAAGTGCTAGACGGAAGAATGATGGCGAACACTGAGGTGCTGCCACTCTACGCGAGGATGGGGATGGCTGAGCAGCAAAAGGTATTTAATACTATCCCAGGTGTGAGGCGTGTGGTGATGGCTACGAATGTGGCTGAGACTTCGCTGACTATTCCAGGGATAGTCTATGTGGTGGATACTGGAGTGGCGAGGGTTAGCCGGTGGAATCCGAGTAGGCAGGTGCAGCGTTTGCAGGTGGAGAAGATCAGTCAGGCAAGTGCGCGGCAGCGGAAGGGACGTTGTGGAAGAGTTTCTAGTGGTGTGTGTTATCGTCTCTATGATGAGGAAGATTTTTTAGAGCGTGATGAATTCACCGATCCAGAGATCAAACGTAGTTCTCTGGCGGGAGTGATCCTGCGGATGAAGTTCCTGAGGCTTCCTGATATTGAAGATTTTCCATTTATTGATCCTCCGTCGTCTAAGCATGTTGCAGAAGGTTACAGGACGTTGCGGGAGATAGATGCTCTGAATGAGTGTAATGATCTAACAGAAGTAGGTGGAAAACTGGCTAGAATGCCAGTGGATCCAAGGCTTGCACGAATGTTGTTAGAGTCTGTTAGAGTGGGGTGCTATGAGGAAATGCTAGTGATAGTGAGTGGACTTAGTGTGATGGATCCTAGGGAGAGGCCAGCAGATAGACAGAAGGAGGCGGATGATGCGCACAAGCGCTGGGACGATGAGGAGTCTGACTTCACTTCTCTACTACATCTGTGGAAAGATCTGGATGAGTTTCGTGAGGCGGGAAAAAGGGGAGGGTGGAAAAGGAATCAGCTTAGAAAATTCTGTAAACGGAGTTATCTGAATTTCCGTAGGGTGATGGAGTGGGGTAATCTGTATACGGAGCTACGACAGGTGAAAATTTTACGTCAAGTAATCCAGGGGCAACTGGGGTCTCTTCAGAGCTGGGCCAGTCATGAAGTGTTGCATAAGGCGCTGCTCATAGGTATGCCGCGGCAAGTGGGGAAGTATGATAAGGAGGCACGCTCTTATAAGGGGGTGAGTGCTAAGGAATTCGCTGTGTTCCCAGGGAGTGGGATGTTTGGCCAGAAGAAGCCTGAGTGGTTGCTGGCATATGATATGGTGGATACGTCTAGGCTTTGGGCGCGACGAGTGGCAATGATCGATCCGCAATGGCTTGAGGAGGTGGTGCCTAATTTGTGCCGCTACAGATACCATGGTGCTAAATGGGATAGAAAACAGGGTGCAGTGTATGCTAAAGAGGTAGTAATGTTTGGTCCACTGACGATCGTTGATGGGCGCAACGTGCATTATGGTAGGATAGATCAGAAGGCTACGTGGAGTATTTTCATTAGAGAAGGCCTATTAGGGAACGGCCTACACAGGAAACCGAAGTGCCTGAGGGTGGTGGGTTCATTGCGCGATAGGGTGTCTGACATGGAGCAGAGGTTACGAAGAGTAGGGGGGGTATGGAGTGATGAAAAGGTGATTGAGTTTTTCGAGGCGAAAATCCCTAAAGAAGTCTATACAGCTAAGGCATTCAATAAGTGGGAGAGTGAGAATGGTGATGAACTTCTGTTAGGGATGCAGGATGTGATGTATGATGATGTCTCTGATCTGTTAGACGAATTAGCTGCATTTCCTAGTGTGGTGAAGGATGGTGAGCAGGAATATCCAGTTTATTACAGAGTGGCTCACGGAGAGGGTGATGATGGGGTGACTTATGGAGTGCATGTGGATCAGCTGCTAGAGGCGAGTGATGCTCTTCCAGCTTGGGGTGTGGAGGGGATGTTAGAGGAACGTGTATTTCTGCTAATACGGAGTTTGCCAAAAGGACAGCGTGTGGCGTGTAATCCAGCTGGAGCCACTGCTAAGGAGTTCGTGAGCCATGTGTCTGACTGCGGGGTATTTGGTAAGGGTGAGTTGTTGTTTGTCTTGGCGGAATTTTTGTCGAGACAGACTGGTCTTAGAATAGATGCTAAGATGTTTAACGAGTCGAAGCTTCCGGAGGAGTTGCAAACAAAAATATGGGTGTGCGATGATGATGGAAATGAGCTTGCAATGGGTAAGTCGCTACTGGAGCTACGTAAGCTACTAGCTGATCTACTGGATGAGAGGTTCGAGAGGGAGAGTGGTGCTAAATGGGAGCTGAGTGGTATGAAGCATTGGGAATGTGGTGACCTCCCTGAAAAGATAGAAGTTAGGGGGAAATATGCGTTTCCTGCTCTGCTGAATGAGGGCGAAACTGTAGGTGTAAAGGTGTATCTTACTAAATGGGAAGCGGATTGGAGTCACAGAGCGGGGTGTGTGAGATTGTTTCTGTTAGAGCATGCGGACCATGCTAAGTACGTGATGAAAAATATACCTGTAT
>CALFBV010000009.1 GCA_937951395.1 uncultured Rubritalea sp. | reverse complement strand
CATCCCATGACGACGTTGAGCGCGCCGCCTTCTTTAACTGGGGCTGCCACGACTACTTTCTTCACGCCTTGACGGAAATATTCGCTCAGTGAGGCCTCTGTGCGGAATGCTCCAGTGGACTCAATGACGATATCACAGCCTGACCAGTCAACTGCTTCAATCGTGTTTTCTAGAGTGACTGGAATTTTCTGGCTATCCACAGTGATCGAGTTTTTATTAAATGAAATACCTCTGTCCCATCGGCCATGCACAGTGTCGAACTCTAATAGATGCGCAGCGGTCTCCGCTGTTCCTTTATGCTCATTGATCTGGACGATCTGATACTCAGGGTGATCAAATCCCTGTCTAAATCCGAGTCTGCCCATTCTGCCAAATCCGTTGATGCCTACTTTTAACATAAATTGAGGATAACAGGAAATTTGAAAAAGTGAAGAGAAGCTATGTGTCAAATTTGTGACACGATCTGAGGGGGGGGGCTACATTTGCATAGCGATCTCGATCTCTTCTTCAGAGATGTAGAAAGGGTCTTGGCTAGCAAGGTCGAGCATTTCATTTGTGAAACTATCTAGTTCAGTTTCAAGGGGAGTGGTTTCTTCTAAGACAGCGAGTTCATCCATGGATAACTCATCTGCTATTTCGCCAAGAAATTCAGTATCAGCAGTGACTGGTGTAGGCTCAGAATTCTGCTCAGACATCATGGTGAAAGCAAGTGCGGCACAGGCTGCTGTGGCACCGACTGCGAAAACTGCTTTATTGATCTTAGGCGCGAATATACGTTGCCAAAATGATTGAGTCGCTGTGACTTCAGCCGTAGAGAGGCGAATCTCACGCATTACATTTCTAGCGAACATAGGGCTAGCTTCCACTGGTGAAGTCTTCTCTGCATTTTCGAGCAGTGTCCAGATGGTATCGTTCTCTAGCTCATTAAATTGCTGAGCATTGAATGAATCTTCATTCTGGTTTGAATTGTTAGCTGTGTTTTTCATGTCCTAAAGTCTCCTGACGGGGGTATTAACCGCTTATCGTAGGGGAAGTTGCGAGAAAGTTACAAAGATTATGTAATTTTTATTGTCGGGTGACCTTATACCCTTGTTTGCGGAGTAGATCTACCACGTTGTGATCGCCTATATAGTGTAGTGTGCCGGCCACCATAAAGTGTGATTTATCAGGCGCTTCTGTGAGTTTCTTTATGATTTTAGTTGTCATTCTTTCATTGCGGTCAAAAAGGATGAGTTTCTCGAATTTGTTGCTAACTTCTTGATTGGTGCCTTCGATGCGCGACAAACTTTGGAATATGGAATAAATATCTTCTAGTTCGCCTTTTAGATAGAGGTTTTTGAGCATCACTAGTGGGCTAAGCTTTTCTTTTTTGAATAATTTAATACCAAATATAGAATCCTTAAGGAGGATAATCTGTTCTTCTTCAGTCATTTTATCAAAGCCACCCATCTGCTCAGCAGAGGTCTCTAGTGCCCAGCGTTTTTTATCGTCGTCTCCTGCTCTGTCCCAGATTTGGAGGTCAAGTGGTTCGCCACCTTTCACGGCTTCTTCCATCATTCCTAGCATGAGCGTGACTGCCCAGGTTTTCATTTTCTCAAATGGTTCAGTGGAAAGTGAATCATGGATGGCTGCTAACTCGGCGTTGATTTCGGTGTGAAGGTCTTCTCCGATTGATTCTTTGAGGGTTTTTCCGTCCTGACGTGACATCATATTGATGCTAGCTAGCTGGCTCAATAGCCCCATGCTCACCTCGGTGGCGATGGTGTTGGCTTGCTGATATGCTGCTTCAGCGTCTGGGTGGAGAGTGGTGATGTTCTCGTCTGCCACATGGATGCTGCCGAAAAGATAGCTCGCTTTCTTGATTTCCTTTCCTTCCACCTTCCAGAGCATAGGCTTCAAAGGGTGCTTGAGCTCGGTTAAGTCTTCATTGGCAATAGCGGTAGCCTTTTTAAAGATAGCTGCTATTTCAGCCTCAGTTAATGTAGTGAGCTTGGGCTTAGTAATTTCCTTCACAGGGGGGGCAGCCACGGCCTGTGCAGAGCTAAATGAGCTCAAAGATAGTAAGATTGATTGAGATAAGAGGATGATTCTGCGTTTTATCATGATGATACTTTAGTAAAGAAACTTACCTTTGGCAATGTGAATATGTGTATTTAAGGTGATTGGTTCACCACTCTTGTGTAGATTACTGTGACTAGAGTTCCAGCTTCAGTGTCTGTTAGCTCTCCCATTTCTCTATCTTATCGACCATCCATTTGATCCATAGTGGGTGGGTGTTGAGGCAGGGGATGAGCTCGAATTCTTCTCCACCGTGCTCTAGGAATTCTTCTTTGCCTTCCATGGCTATTTCTTCCAGAGTTTCCAGGCAATCAGAAATAAATGCGGGGCAGATAACCTGGAGCTTTTTTACGCCCTCTTTCGCTAGGCGCTGGATTTCAAAGTCGGTGTATGGTGAGAGCCAGGGGTCGCGGAGGAGTCTAGACTGGAACGAAATGGTTACGTTTTTTTCATCGATGCCTCCATATTTCATGAGTTCCTTAGCAGTGGTCATACACTGATGTCTATAGCATGTGGCGTGAGCTGGGTGGCAGGTGTCACAGCAGTTTGGCGTGACGAGGCAGTGAGCGTGTGAGGGATCACTTTTTTTCACGTGGCGTTCTGGGATGCCGTGGAATGACATCATGAGGTGTGCGCCTGAGCCTTCGTGCTTTGGCTTGATTGATTCCCAGAGTGCATGGATATACTCAGGATCTTTGTAGAAGGGTTGGACGAGTTTGGTAACAATGTCTGGAGCTTGCTCTCTGAGCTCTTCCATGGTCTTAACCACAGCTGACTCGTAGCTCGACATTGCGTAGTGTGGGTAGAGAGGTAGGATGAGTAACTCGGTGACGCCGGCTTTCTTGATCTCTGCGACAACGCTTGCTGTAGAGGGGGAGCCGTAGCGCATTCCTAGAAATACTGGGATCTCGGTGTCTTCCTGGACTAGTTTCTGTTGCTTCTCGCTGGTGACGATGAGAGGAGAGCCTTCGTCTGTCCACACCTTGGCGTAAGCCTCGGCACTTGCTTGGGGGCGTTTAGGTAAAATGATGAGTTTAAGCAGGAGCTTGCGCTTCCATTCTTTTATGTCGAGCACACGCTCATCCATGAGAAATTCATCGAGGTATTTTCTTACGTCTGGGACATCCGTAGAGTCTGGTGAGCCGAGGTTTAGTAATAGTGCGCCTTTCATGTTGATTGGTAGTGGTGTTGAAATTGTCTGTATTTGTTAAAGCATGTTTTTTCAGAAATTACAGAAAGTTTTCAGATAAATTGCATCTTTTCGTTAGATGAAGTGTGGTATGATCTTTGTTGACGAAGTGATTTTCATTATTCTTGTTAGTTTTACGTGAGTCACGGTCTTTTTGTGCTACCTTGGGTTGGTTTCTCTAGTCATTTAGTTTACGTCAGCATTGGCTTCAAGTAACTCGATGACTGATTCTGCAGAAACCCGGATGTCTTCTGATCCTCCGTTTCTCATTCCTCTGAGTTGAGGCAGAGCTTTGGACAATAATGTCCACGTTTGTTCTTGCCACGGTTGTTTGTCTTTGATGGTAATTAGTGAAGCGGTGCAGCTTTTTAAAATGTCCAGGATTTCTAACTTCACTTCGGCGGTTACTAGCTGAGATAGCTCAAGCAGAAATGGAACGGTGGGCTCAGCGGCAGGGTGTATATCTCCACTGCATATTGATTTCCAGAGCATATGGCTAGCTTTGATGGCGCGCGAGATTTTACGCGATGAGATATCCTGTAGTAACCGGGGTATTCTTTCCGCATTACCAGTAGAGGTTTTGTATTCTGACCAGGCTATTTCTCTGAGCCGCATCCATAGAGCTTGTGACATGGAGATTGTCTATAGGTTGCTTAAGGTTAAGGATAGTAGAAAGTTGTAGGGGTGTAATTTTTTTCAAGAAGACTGACCTTTTAACTTTACTTAACTATCAATATAGCTATACGTGACTTATGTCACTCCCTAATAATGAATTAATGTCCGCGATGTTTAGTCGGGCAACTACAATATCGTTTGATCCGATGGTTCAGCATCAACGGGCTCAATTCAACTCTTCCACAGGATCATGGGTATTTGGCTTAGCTGCATTTGCGGCAGGCGTAGCACTTAAAAAGATGATTCAACCAGCAGGCGACGCTTCGCTTGCTTCTAAGGTAAGTACACCAGTAATAGGGGGGCGCAGTAATGGCAGCATGAAAGCGCTGTTACGCGACACTATGGCTGAAGAAGGCAGGAGTGGAGATTTTCTCTCAAGTATTAGCTCAGAAGTAGCGAAGCTTAGAGAAGAAGTTGCTTCATTGAGTGCTCAAAGAGAGCAGCTGAAATCGCCTGCTTCTGTGCAGAGTGATTATGTTAGGAGTGCCGACGAATACAATCAAGTCAAAGAGACGCTCGAACAGCTGAATGCAGAGAAGGCAAGGTTAGCGAAAACAGAGGCTGAGCTTCAGCAGGTCTTAATGACTCAGAGGGTGTCAACTTCTGGAGCGACTGATGCGATTTATAGTGACTTGGAGAAAGTGCAGCATGATCTAGATAATCTCAAGCAAGAGCAGGAGCGTATCCAAGGGGAGTATCAACTCAGCCAGAAGCGCGCCCAAGAAGCGAGGTCTGCTATGGACTCACTCAAGCAAATGCTGGATGAGAAAGTAGAGAGGCTAAAAGAAGCTGAATTTAGAGAAGAGAACTTAGTACGTGAACACGAGATCTTGATCGAAACAGTTGCTAATCTTAAGAAACAATTAAACTTTTTTCGTGAACAGGCAAAGCAAGATCAGAGTGGAGTGACATCTCTCAAGATCCTTGAAGAGTCTAATAGCCGGCTATCGGCTCAGGTCGATTCTAGTCAGCATGAAGCGGAACAACAGCAGGCAGCCCTAATAAGGCTGGCTGCTGAAAAATCTGATCTAGCGCAGCAGCTAGATGAATACCGAAAGCAAGCACGTGAGTCTGAGAAGATGATGCAGCGTTTAGAGACTGTTCTCGCTGATGCTAGGTCAGCTGAGCAGGCATTGCTGGCTCAGGTGGATGCACTCTCTAAGAAGAGTCTGGAAGCTGATGACGCTCGTATTGAAAGAATGAAGCTTGAAAATGATCTTGCTGACGCACGATTGAGTATCGAGGCTCTATCTGCAAATGAGGATGCCCTTAATAAGAAACTGGCAATGTTAGCCAGCCAGGGCGTAGTTCTTACTAGTGATAACGAAGAGTTGTTACGTGTGAAAGCTGAGCGAGATGGACTTCACCAGAGTCTTATGAATCTGGAGAGACGGAGCGGTGACTCAATCTCTGAGCTTGAAGGCGCGTCTCTTAAAGAAGAAGAACTTAATCAGAGGATTGAGACTCTTCTGGGACAGATTAAGAAGCTCGAGAATGAGCGAGATTTTGAAAAGTCTCGTTCAGATTTGTCTGCGCTAAAAGCTTCTAATAATAGCTATGAATTCGATGCGCTTAAGCAATCTATCACTACTTTGGAGGGCGAGAAAAACGCTCTTAGTGCTGAACTTCAAGTATATCAGCGAGAAGCTTCTGAGGCGATTAAAAAGCAGAAAGCTGCTGAACACCTCGTTCGTGATTCAGAGAATAAAGAAAGAAGATACCGTGATGAAATAGCAACGATCAATTCTAAGCTCCAAGCTATAGAAGATTCTAAAGTCGGCTTTAGTCAGCAGCAGCTTGAGCTACAAAAAGCAGAGGCTGAGATCCAGCAGCTATTAGCAGGCAGGAAGGAGAACGAGCGAGAGCTTGATCAGGTGACAGCCGAGCTGAATCAGGTCAAAAGTCAACTAAGTGCTCTCAATGAACAGTGTGCTAGGCTGACTAATGATGAGCAAAATAGTCTTGGCAGAGTAGCGCAGATCGAAGATCAACTAAGAGAGCGTGACCATCTTATTGCGGATGCTAAAATCAAAGAAGACAATCTAAGAAGTGAGGTTGTAGTTCTGCAGCAGACTACGCACCAGCTACATGGTGAGCTAGAGAGGCTGAGGGGAATACAGTCTGGGCAAGGTATAGCTAATGCAAGTTTGAGTGTTCTACAGGAAACTGAAAATCAGCTAAAGGAGCAGCTGCAGTATGCTCAGCGTCAGATAGAGGAGCAGCATCAGAACTTGATCTCTGCCGAACAAGAGAAAGTTCAGTTGGAAGTAGGGTATAGAGAAGAGTCGGCAAAACTTGCAAGCCTTCAAAACGAAAACAACTTCCTAAGAGAGCAACTCTCTGGATGGGAGGCCAAGGAAGCTGAGCAAGCTACGAAACTTCTCCAACTTGGAGGTGGTGCAGGCGGGCAGGATGTTAGAGGGCTTGAGCAGGAGTTGGAGCGGTTAAGAGGTCAGCAGTTAGGTATTAAGGCTCAACTTGATAGCTCGGTGAATGAAAAAGTTCAACTGGAGCAAAATCTCAACGATCTCAACGGCAAATTACACGAGGTCGTAGCAGAACGTGATCAATTATCTATTGAGCTTAAAAATGTTTCAGTAACGCTTGGGTCTATCACTGCCGAGAGGGATGATCTACGGAGTACTTGCAGCAGGCTACAAGCGTCTATCCAGGAATTAGAAGCTCAGCAAAATAAGAAAGATTCTGCGCATAAACAAGCTCTGCTGGCCATGGAGGCGTGCTCTATTCCTGAAGAAGTAATGAAGCTAGAGCTACCCAAAGGAGAAGTTGATGTAGGTGGATTTAATCTAATCGGGAAGCTTCCAGAAAAGCAAGGTGTGCAACTCCCTTCACTAGCTCAGTTCTCCACAAAGAAACTTGATGTTGCAGGATTTGACCCATCTGAAGTGAAGGGGCAAGAATTTGAATCAGTTACCTCAAATAATCTATTCGAATCAAATAAGATTGGTAGATTTAGAAAATTTAAAGGACATCGAAAAACAGAAGACATTGAAGCGAAAGAAAAAGACTTAGAAGATCGAGTTCAAGCTTATAAAGAGCGTCTTGAAAAAGGCGAATCTGAAGAAGATATAGCACTCTCTATGACTAAGGAAGAAACTTCAACTGAATCTGAAGCAGATGAGAAAGCTAAACAAAAAGCATACTCGCCGAATAGATCATTCATGGATCTGCTCGATGACAGCGAGAGGAGAAAAGTGGAGCAAAAACAAGTTGATGTAGAGACTACTTGGACAGAAGTTGAAGAGCTAGAAGGCGAAGACATTGTTCTCGAAGAAGAGTCTAACTACAAGCCGCTCCTATTCGGCGGTATGGCAGCTGGTATCGGAATTGTTGCGACGACAATGTTCTTATTCAATCAGAGTAATGACTCATCAGATCCGAATAAAGGTAAGCAGACCACAAATAATCAACAGCAGAATCCAGGAGCTAACGGTAATTACACTGGTCCAGATGCTGATATAGGTCACATCAATGGTGATATAGACCTCTCAAGTGTTGAGCTGAAGAAGCAGGCGTTAGATCTCCTTAAGAAATTTCATGACTCACCAGACCCAAATGTGAAAGCATCTCTTTGCCGTGTTCCTAAACGCACGTTAATCGACATGTAGGATTACTACTCTAATAGAGCCCAGGACTACGCAGTGACTGATGTAGAGATAGACCCTCAGATAGTCTTCGAAGGTAAGATGAAATTCATCAAAGCTGAAGTCATCACGGAGCTCGATGGTGAGGAAGGTTCTAAAGTAGCATACTTTGTTAAAGACGAAAATGGAGATCTCAAACTAGATTGGTATAACTATGTAGACTATGAGGTCACCCCTTGGGCGAAATATCTTAACCTAGGAGAGCAAGAACCTCAAAATTGGCATGTGTCTATTGATCTCGATGGTGATTTGCATCCTGACTATGATGAGGATAAATTTGTTGCCCTTAGGGTGGTGAGCTGGAGTCCTGATGCCATCGAGAGGCGGAATGCTCTGTTGAGCAAAGAGAACCCAATGTATCAGCAGTTAATGGATGCTTATAATTTAGGGCAAAAAACTTTCATTCTTAGACTTCGTCCACTGGATGATGATTCTACATATCTTATAGTCGATGAAGTCATATCGCTCAGTGAGTTTTATGTGAAGGATAAAGATGGTGATGTTAGTTCCAGTATCGATGAAATTTCATTCGGTGATTCTTCTTTTTGACAAATAGATTTGCTCAGGTAATGCTCTTCCTAGAATGAAGTGTTTCCATAGCAAAATCATACCTAATCTGTTACAAGACAAAGCTTCTCTTCCATTATGGAAAGGGAAGCTTTCTTGCAATATGTTATTGGATGAAAATATCCTCACTTCCTCAGAAATTATTGATTGTCATCCACTTCCTTCAGAAGTGATCCGTTCAGCGCACACCCGCTCATACCTCCACAAGATCCTAAGCGGGCAGCTGGATATGAAAGAGCAAATGCTCTTAGGGTTCCGAGTCACACCTGAGATCTACCCGCTGGTCTCATCCACAGTCAATGGCTCCATTAGTTCCTGCCTCACAGCGCTAGCAGAGGGTGTCTCAGTCTCACTCTCAGGTGGCATGCACAATGCCTACGAGGACTTTGGGATAAATTATTCGATCTTCAACGATATCGCTATTTCTGCAAAAGTCCTGCGCAAAATGTATCCACAGATCAAAATCCTCATCGTCGATACAGATGCAGATCACGGAGCAGGGACTAATTCACTACTACTAGACGATCCACTCACTAAGACTTTTTCCTTTCACTCTTACGGTAGCAGAAAGCCAAGCTTCCTCAGTGACTACGATGTCACTGTAGCCCGTTACATAGAAGGGGGCTCCTATATAGACCTCCTCATGGGGCGCCTAGCCACAGCACTAGAGAAATCCATGCCAGACCTAGTCATCTGGGTTTCAGGAGTCAGTGCGCACTACCTAGACCAGAGCCGTCTTATGCGCCTGCATGCTAATGATTTATTCTATCGAGACATGATGATCTCACGTGCCCTCATCAAAAATAAAATCCCGCTGGCAGTCCTACTAGGAGGTGGAAACAACGAAAACCCCATCCTCACCGGCAAGCTTCACCGCAACACCATCGCAGCAGTGAAGCACAATGCTCAAAAATACATCCCTGGCTTCTAGAATAAAAAAACGGCTTTCCGTGAAAGAAAGCCGCCTTGTTTTGAAGCTTAGTTGTTGTTAGAAGTGGATAGCGTGTCCATCTGCATCCAGAGTAGCCTCGTGGATAGCCTCAGCCAGAGTTGGGTGAGCGTGGATGGTGCTGTGGATCTCGTCTGTGGTGCACTCCATTTCTAGAGCGAGTCCCATCTCAGCGATTAGCTCAGTGGCGTTGTCGCCAATGATGTGCGCGCCGAGAAGTTCTCCATGTTTCTTACCGAAGAGAAGCTTAACAAAGCCTTCAGTGTCTCCTGATGCCTGTGCTTTTCCTATCGCCGCATACGGGAAATTACCCACTTTATAATCTATTCCTTCTTCCTTAAGTGCGCGTTCAGTTTTGCCAACTGATGCCACCTGCGGATGCGCGTATGTGCAGCCTGGGAAGTTTCCAACCTTACGTGGTGTGTGACCTTCCACAAACATTCCTTCCACACACTGCATCGCCTCAAATGAAGCTGTATGTGCGAGCCATGGTGGACCGGAAATGTCACCACATGCATAGACGCTAGGGATAGATGTCTCGTAGCGGTCGCCCACTTTGATAAATCCTCGATCAAGCTCAGGTTCCATTCCGCCAGGCAGAACAGGTGCTACACCGATGGCTACGAGGCAGACATCAGCGGTGATTTCTTCAGTGCCTCTTGCGCTTTCGACAGTAAGAGTAACAGAGTCTCCGTGATCCTGAGTTTCTACCACCTTACTGTCGACTAGGCACTTGATGCCTTGTCTCTTAAATGACTTCGTAAGCTCTGCGCCTACCTCATCATCCTCAACAGGGAGGAGGTTTGGCATCATTTCAACAATAGTGACCTTGGTGCCAAATGCATTGTAAATATAGGCGAACTCAACTCCAATGGCACCAGCTCCGATGATTACCATCTCCTTTGGTTGCTCAGGGAGAATCATTGCCTCCTTGGATGAAATCACTGACTTCCCGTTGAAAGGAAGGGGTGGTAGCTCGCGGCTTTTGCAGCCTGTGGTTACTAAAATATTCTTGCCTTCAATAAGCTGAGATGTCCCCTCAGCATCAGTTACCTCTACTTTATTAGGGCCTACGATGTGACCAAATCCCTTGATATAGTCGACATTGTTCTTCTTAAATAGGAATTCGATCCCGCCAGCAAGACGTGTAGAGACCTTACGGGATCTACCGATGATGGAAGTCCAGTCATACTGTAAATTATCAAATGAGATGCCAAACTCCTTCGCCTTCTTAGTGAGTGTCTGATAGAGTTCTGCGTTCTTGAGGAGCGCCTTAGTAGGGATGCATCCCCAGTTGAGGCATGTTCCGCCTGCGCGTTCTACCTCTACACAAGCTACCTTCTTGCCAAGCTGCGCTGCACGGATTGCGCCTACATAGCCTGCAGGGCCCCCACCGATTACTATAAGATCATACATATTGTTCTGTGTTTTGGTTTGCTGGCGGACGGCATGAATTGCTGTCTGCATCTGGTGCTATTCACACTTAGGTATTTTCACTATAAATTCAAATAGCAAATGATTTAAATGAGAGATTTTTTCTCGGAGAGAGAATAATATCTGGCTGAGTCTCTCATTTCCATGCACCATCTACAACATGCCCGCATTTCCTAAGCCCATCCATCTCGCGCATCAGATCATCAAGAAACTAATCCAGTCAGGAGACACAGCAGTAGATGCCACTCTGGGGAATGGGCATGATGCTTTGTTTCTCGGTGGCTTAGTAGGAGAGAAAGGGTGTGTCATTGGATTTGATGTTCAGCCTGCTGCCATAGAATCCTCCACGAAACGGATGAAGGAAAATGAGATAGGTCACTATGATTTCCATCTCACAGGACATGAGAATATGGCAGAGTATATTGACGAGGAATGCTTACCTCTAGCAGTGATCATGTTCAACCTAGGCTACCTCCCAAACGCAGATAAATCTATCATCACTACCGAGCAAACCACTATCCCTGCATTAAATAGCTCATTGCAGCTCCTGAAGCCTGGTGGGCTTATCAGCGTCATGTGTTACCCAGGGCACGCTGGAGGAGACATCGAGTCAGCAGCTGTCAGCCAGTGGGCTGAAAACTTACCCCGTGAGAATTATCGAGCTGCCAGCTACGGTCTCCACAATGCCCCTAATAGCCCGCCTTATTTGCTATTAGTTGAGAAGATAAATTAGATCACGATGGTAACTCGTGCTCCTCTGTTGGGAGGTGTTAGGTTTTTCAGCGTGATCGAGCCCTGGTGAAGATCGATGATTTCTTTGACGAAGGAGAGCCCTAGACCGCTGGATTTCTGTGAGGTCTCTGGCTTACTTATGGAATAAAATCTCTCGAACACACGGGGTAGGGCGTAGTCTGGAATACCAGGTCCCTCATCTGTGAGAGTGATCGTGGTCTGTTCTTCTGAAGATGTCGCGGCCAGTGTGATCGTTGCATTTTCTGGTGAAAAGTGGATGGCATTTTCTAATAGATTGGCCAGAGCTGCCTGCAGAAGGTTCGCGTCGCCAGTGATCAAAATATCGGTGGAGATGTCGATCACTAGAAGTAAGTTTTTAGGTGCTAATCTCTGGGCGTGGGCTTCTTTGAGTCGTTCCGTTAGTTCTAATAGATTAATTTCCTCTAACTTACCTAACTGAGACTGAGCCTCTAGGTGTGAGAGCTTCAGTAGGCCGTCAATGATGCGCTGCGAGCGGTTCGTTTCATTCTCTATATTAGTAAGAAATTTGCGGCGCTGCTCCAGCGGCATGTCTTCTTGGAGAAGTTCGGATGATCCTCGGATGGCGGCAAGAGGGGACTTTAGCTCATGAGTTAGGATCTGCGTATAGTTTTCTACGTAGGATCTTCCGTCTAGCGTATCACGCATTTCCTTTAGGGCGTTGCCGAGCGTGTTGACTTCACGCCCTCTGCCTAACTTAGGGAACTTAGGTCGCTCACCGCGGGTCATCGACTGCGCAAAGTCTGTGAGTTTGCCGATGGGACGGAAGATCCAGGTGAAGACTGCGATAGTGAAAACGATGATTCCCAGCGCAATCATGGTTACAGAAAGCGTGATCCATTTCCTCCGCGAAGTGATGAATGGTCGCACATCCTGTTGCGCTTTGTAAACGGTGAGAGTGCCCAGAATTTCCCCCTCATGTTTGATGGGGACTCCAATGTAGAGAACCGAGCTGTGAGGGTCGTGTGGATCTTCGCGGCTAGAACGAGCAGCGTATTTATTTTTGAAGGCATTGTAGACATCATTGTAGCGGGACATGTCTATGCCAGTATGCTTATCCTTAGAATCATAAATCGCTATCCCTCTCTGATTTGTCACATAGACATGAGTACCTACGTGAGTTTTAGTGAGCTTGAAAATAGTTGCCTTAAACTCATGAGCATGCGCGTTTTCAAGAGCTGATTTGAGCCGATCAGTGTTTAATGATCCCTCTGAAATATCAGACTCGATGACTCCAGTTAGGATATGCGCGGTATCGATGAGTGATTCCTCAGTGGCTTGGAAAGTCTGATCCTCTAAGTCATCTGTTAGATACTGGTAGAGCATCAGGAATCCAGCACTCGTCACCAGTGCCATGATGAGAACGGTGAGGCGAGTAAGGCGGATCTTCATGCTAAAACTATCTATTTATTAAAATTTAGGAGGACCCAGCTGGATCTTGCCATCTTTATTAATTGTATAAGGGATGATGCCCTTTCTAATGGGGGAGTGTTGTGATGATGCGGCACCATTTGAAAAGTAAGCGACGAGCCTGATATTGCCTTTTTTTGATTTGCGCTGGAAGGTATCATTCGTGCATTTTAAAAGAAAATTTCCATCTTTTTCAGGGATGGTGACGAAGGTAGTAGCATCATAATCACCTCCACCTTCAGGGTCTACAAAAGCAACTATTGCGTAGCTAGGTATGTTAGAGTTTATCTTTCCCTTTATTACTAAGTCAGTGTCAGTAATAGCGGTTTGTAAGCCTTCATAGTTATAGCTCACAGGCTTATGCATTTCCTTAGTTACTCCAGAGAACATCGGGTGAGAAGCGAGTTTTAGTGCGCTGGCCTGTGTAAGGAATGCAGGTGGGCCGTCCTTTCTAAGCTCATTGCCATAGGCTAGATTGCCAGCTCCCATGAGGGCAATGCCGTAGGCTCTACTTTCAGCTTTAGTTGCTAAATTATGCGGTAGTCCGAACGCATGTCCTAGCTCATGTGCGATGCCACCGATGAAGATGGTATTGTATTTTCCAAGCGTAATGTCTCCATACTGCCCATCTTGGACGCGGTCTTTCATGTTTGTGAGATCCTTGAGGCTCAGGATGGCTGAGTCCACTTGCCAAGCAGTGCCATTTACTGAGCGTCCTTTAGCATAGTAAGGGCTGTTTTGGCTGATCTTTTTAGCGTCTGCGTCCCAGTTAGACATATTGCAAAAAATCACCACGGTCTCTTTATCTGCATCGATGTTATGGAGCTTTAGATCGGCTTTCACATCTTGGTAGATATCTCTGCCACTCTGCACCTGATAGTGCTTATAGGGGTGCTTGCCTTGGACTTCGGTGATTTCGATGGCTCCAGTATGATCCTTATCAAATTTGAGGGTGAGTTGTCCTAGATGATTTCTATCCATCTCTTTAGCGTAATATTTCTGTATATCGAGTAGAATTTCATTGAGGCGTTTTTTGTGATCTGGCTGTGGCTTACGATCACTGGGTGACCAGTAAGCTATTTTCAGGCTGCGGCGACCCATTTCTGGAGATTCGCCACGCCAGCTATTAATGATGTTCATAGCCTTCACGCATTTAGCTCGCTGGATTGCGTCTAGATTTGTTCGGTGATCAACAAGTGGCTTCTTCTCTTCTTGTCTAAAACTGCATATCGATATAGCTGCTGCCCCTATTGCTAGGGCAGAGAGGACGGAGATAAAATAATGTAATTTCATGTGATTTATTATACTGAGCATCTAGGATTTTATTTCAACTTCTTTATATTTTCGATGGTGATAGTCAGAAATTTTAGTTCTTAGTAGAGATTTCGTGGGTGGGCAGCCTTATACTACATAATTATTATGTAGTAGGGTCATGCACGTAAGCTTAAGCGTAAGTGTTTGAAAATAATAGGTGTTTACATTAGGGAGAGTCCTGTCCGGCAGTCGCTGGGCGCTAGACAGAATTACTCAGAATTACGGCGAATGCAATGAAGCGATACGGCAAAGGAATATAAAAAAGGCTCCTCAATTAAGTGAGGAGCCTTTTTGATTATTAAAAGTGTATTTCTCTATTATTAGGAAATTAAGCCTTAACAGACATGATTGTCTTGATCACGCGAGATGCGATCTTGTAAGGGCAACCCTGTGAGTTAGGGCGGCGATCTTCAAGGTAACCTTGATACTTGTCATCTTTCACGAAGGAGTGTGGCACACGGATGGATGCTCCGCGGTCCGCTACTCCCCATGAGAACTTGTCGATAGACTGTGTCTCGTGGAGTCCTGTGAGGCGCATGTCATTGTCTGGTCCGTAAACCGCAATGTGCTCTTCTACGTTCTCTTCGAAAGCATCCATGAGCTTGAGGAAGTATTCCTTGCCACCTGAGTCACGGAGGATGTCTGTAGAGAAGTTACAGTGCATTCCTGAGCCATTCCAGTCACCAGCCACTGGCTTACAGTGGTAGTTTACGTCGATAGCATACTCTTCACAGAGACGCTCTAGTAGGAAGCGAGCTACCCACATTTCGTCAGCTGCTCTGTATGAGCCTTTGCCGAAGATTTGGAATTCCCACTGACCTTTAGCCACTTCAGCGTTGATGCCTTCGTGGTTGATTCCTGCTGCGAGGCAGTAGTCGAGGTGGATGTCTGCTATTTCACGACCAATGTCACCAACAGCCTTGTAGCCTACGCCACAATAGTAAGGTCCTTGTGGCTCAGGGAAGCCGTCTTCCGGGAAGCCGAGTGGGCGTCCGTCTTGGTAAAGGAAATACTCCTGCTCGAATCCGAACCAAGTGCCTGGGTCGTCTACAACAGTAGCGCGGGCATTTGATGGGTGTGGAGTTCCGTCTGGAAGCATCACTTCACACATGACGAGGATGCCGTGTGCGCGTGTAGGATCTGGATAGAGAGCTACTGGCTTGAGAACACAATCTGAGTCTCCACCTTCTGCCTGTTTAGTAGATGAACCATCGAAGCCCCACTCAGGAAGCTGCTCAAGTGTTGGAAAATCGTCAAATTCTTTAATCATGCACTTAGTGCGGAGGTTCTGAACCGGTGTGTAACCGTCCAGCCAGATGTAATCTAGTCTGTATTTAGCCATGGTATTTGTTGTATTTGTTATTAAATGATCTTTATTGGATGTGATATAGTTCTAGCAATTTTCGTGCCAAGATTCAGAGGGAGTGTTCAGTTAAGATAGCTCCTTCAGAAATCGTGCTTATTTTTAGCGGTAGGGGAAAATGTTGTCGAGTAAGAGTTTTGTATAATGTGACATTTCTTCAGATTACTTGAGATTGGTGTTGCAAAATAGGCAAATATAGAGATGTTGCCCACGGAATTTAAGACTCACTTTTAGACCAAAATTTCAAACTATAAGTAATTATGACTGATAAGATAAGAAACATTGCGATTATTGCACACGTTGACCACGGCAAGACTACTCTCGTAGACAAGCTCCTGGAAGCCGGTGGTGCATACCGCGATAACCAAGAAAAGGTAGAGCGCGCAATGGATTCGATGGATCTTGAGAAGGAAAAGGGCATCACAATCAAATCAAAAAATACTTCCATTCACTGGGAGGACTATACGATCAACATCGTGGATACTCCAGGGCACGCTGACTTCGGTGGCGAGGTGGAGCGTGTGATGAAGATGGTAGACGGTGTTCTACTCGTAGTAGATGCTTATGAAGGACCGCAGGCGCAGACGCGTTTCGTTCTTAAGAAGGCGCTCGCAGAAGGGCTCCACCCAATTGTGGTGGTAAACAAGGTTGACAGAGATTTCGCGCGTCCTGAGGAAGTGCATGATATGGTATTAGAGCTTTTCTTAGAGCTTGAGGCTTCTGAAGAGCAGTTTGAGGCACCATTCTTCTATGGTTCAGCTAAGAATGGATTCTTCGTTGGTAACTTAAGTGATGATCAGAAGGACATGCTTCCGCTTCTCCAGGGAATCGTGGACAGCGTCCCAGCTCCAGAAGCGACTGCTGACGAGCCATTCCGCATGCTAGCATCTAATATTGATTGGGATAACTACGTGGGTAGAATCGCTCTCGGCAAAGTTCTCTCAGGAGAAATTCAAAAAGGTGACCCTGTCTGGCTTCACAAGAAAGACGGTACTAAAGTACGTAGTAAAGTTAGCCGCGTATTCGAATACGGTTCATCCGCTAGTGCTGAGTCCGCTGTGGCTTCTGCTGGAAATATCGTTGGAATCGCTGGTTTCGAAGACATAGACATCGGTGAGACGCTCGCTGCTGCTGAAGATGCTGAGGCATTGCCATTCGTAAACATCGACCCACCAACGATCCAAATGCAGTTTAGCATCAATGACGGGCCTTACGCAGGCAGAGATGGCAAGCACGTAACATCTCGTGCGATCCGCGACCGCCTGTTCCGCGAAGTTCAGACTAACATTTCTATCGAAGTGAGTGATTCTGACCGAGCTGGTGTGTTCAACGTAGCAGCCCGTGGTGCGATGCAGATCGCTGTGCTCGTGGAAACAATGCGTCGCGAAGGATACGAGGTTCTCGTTTCTAGACCGAGTGTTATCATCAAGAAAGACGAACACGGCAAGCAGCTTGAGCCATTCGAGACTCTCTACGTAGAATGTCCGGAAGATGCCCTCGGTGGTGTGATGAAGACACTCGCTAACCGTAAGGCACGCGTGGAGAACATGGGTATGAATGCTCACGGTTCCACACTCGAAGCAACAGTTTCAACTCGTGGACTCATCGGATTCGAATTCGAGCTCCTTGGTCTTACAAGTGGTAATGGTATCATGTCTCACCTATTTAAAGAGTATGCCCCTTATTGTGGTGACATTTCCACACGTTCTACAGGAACACTCATCTCAATGGCGACAGGAACAGCGATCCAGTATTCACTACTTCCACTGGAAGATAGAGGTAAGCTTTTCATCAAGCCAGGAGACGAAGTCTATGAAGGGCAAGTAATCGGTGAGAACCCACGCATGGTAGACCTAGCAGTGAACCCGATCAAAGAGAAGGCGCTTACTAACCACAGATCTGCTGGTAAAGATAACACGCAAACTCTCGCTCCACCGATCATCATGAGTCTAGAGCGCGCTATTGAATACATCAATGCTGATGAACTCGTAGAAGCGACTCCAAGCACGCTACGTATCCGCAAGCGTGTGCTCTGCCCTAATGAGCGCAAACGCGCTGAGAAGAGAAAAGAGCAGAATGCATAATAGCTTAAAAAGTAGCTTTTAATACATCTTATACAAAGTCTCTAACAAGTAATCTTGTTAGAGGCTTTTTTATTGTGCGCCTGGCATTGGTGCACTGACTTGAGGGTTAAAGTCCCTTGTGGGCTCTGCAGAGAGAACCACTAGCCGAACGGCAAGGTTAAGATTGTGAGGTCTTGGCTGAAGGAAGCTGAAGGCAAAACACTGCTCTGATGAACAAGAATCACATATGAGGCGGCAACATCGGGTGAGGAGTCAATTATCTC
>CALFBV010000008.1 GCA_937951395.1 uncultured Rubritalea sp. | reverse complement strand
TCTCACCTTTTTCCTTAAGTATCCATTCGCGGACGTAGAGGGCTAGGACGGCATCGCCTACCCAGGCTTCTTCCCGCTCTTTGGTGAGGGCTGGGTCTTTTTTCTTTGGAGCTGCCATGTGTGTGGCTACGTTTAGCGGATCATGCGCTTTCGTAAAGCAGTTTCCGACACGCCGTCCCAATATCCGCTTTCTAGCTCCAGAAATACGGAGCTGTATGGGAGGCTAGTGGTGGTTTTAATCACGAGAATGCGGTAATTTTTCCTAGCATCTGTGATGAGTAGATTGAGGGTGTTGTTCGTGAGGGTGAGTGTCTCTCTTTCGTCCAGAATCTGCTTAAGTTTGTCTCTATAGTCGTTGATTCCGGGGGTGTCATGCTCGGTGACTGCGGCCACTTCCCTAGTGAGGTGAATGCGTGGTCTTACGTGGCTGTGGGAATCAAGAGATTGTAGAACTCCATCGAGCGCTTCTGTTGTGCAGACAGGTGTGGTGATGGTGGTGACTCCACTTCTGGAAAGAGCTGGGAAGGATGGCTCAGCTACGATGATCCAATTAAAAGAGCCAAGCTTCTGGACTTCTTGATCCACGGTGCTCAGCCATGTGGGTGCAGGTGGGGTGGTCTGCTGACAGGAAGAAAACAGAGCGAAGGTGAAAGCGATGAAAAGTGTGCTGGCGGTGTGGCGTTTCATGTTTCGGGTTGTTTGGTATTTATTTCTCGTGGTGGTGACTATGGGCGGGGTTATTACAACCACTACATTTAGGCCACGCTGTGGAGTTGTCCGTATAGTATTCTTTCTTCCAGATAGGGACGCTGTGCTTGATCTCATCGATCACATAGCGGCAGGCTTGGAATGCAGCGTCACGATGTGCTGCCGAGACTCCTACGTAGACAGCCATTTCTCCTATTTCTAAATGACCAACCCGATGGTGGCATCTGATGTCTTGGATGTCAAAACGTTCCATGGCTGCGTCAGTGATGCGATTTCCCTCTTTATTAGCGAGCTCTGGGTAGGATGAGTATTCTAGTGAGGAAACGGACTTTCCTTCATGGTGATCTCTAACCCAGCCTTCGAAACTGCAGTATCCGCCGCAGGTGGGGGATAGTAGTTGGGTTCGGAGCTGATCCGGCTCTATAATAGCGTCGGTGATCTTGAAGCGCATAGATGCTTTGAGAGTGAGGTTATCTTCTTGGTATGATCAATCGTTTGCCTAGAGAGATGGACGTGCCACTGAGACCATTAGCTTTCTGTATAGATGAAACCGAGGCTCCGTACTTCCGAGACAACCCGTAGAGGGTATCGCCTTTTTTAACCGTGTGGCTGATAGGTGGCTTAGACTTAGGTGTGATTTTTCTAGCAGTGGACTTCTTAGCAGGGGTAGTTTTTTTAGCAGGGGTGTATTTTTTCGAAGGGGTGTATTTTTTAGAGGTGGAGCTAGTGCTAGTCTTCTTAGGTGTAGTAATTCTAGAGATGCTTGTGCTGGTGCTAGGTTTGGAGCTGCTGCTAGTGATACTTGTAGGTTTGCTAGAGCTGGGTTTTCCCCAGGTGAACTTGCGCTTAGGCGCTTTATCTGCCCAGCTTTCTATATAGTTACCCTTAGAGTCGAAAGGACCGTGACTCTGCTGGAATCCACTAGTTTTCTGGACTGCTACTGTTTTTCCACTAGAACCGCAACTAGTTAATCCCACGATGAGTAGGGTAATGGGTAATGACTTGATGCAGTTCATGATGATTGATTTAACGCTTAGGTTCATAAGTGACGTTGAAATTTAACATGTATGAAGTAAAATTGCGAATATTTTTTTATATATTCGCAAAGTTGATTTAATTGTTGTGATTGTTAACTCTTGTTGACTAATGGGTTGACGGTTGATTCTAGAAAAAATGTGGGTAAATCGCAATGATGGATTGACAAGTGGGGAAAATTCCCTAGTTTCTGCGCCCCGTGCCACGTTTAAACTGAACGTGGTCAAATAGGAAAACACTAACAGGATTTCATCATGAGTAAAAGAACTTACCAACCATCTAAGCGCGTTCGTAAACGCCAACACGGATTCCGTGCACGCATGGCAACAAAAGCTGGACGAGATTGTCTACGTCGTCGTCGTCAAAAAGGCCGCAAGCGTCTCTTACCTAAGGGGGCAGAGATTCACTTCAAGCGCCATACTAAGCAACATACTTAATCACCTTTTCTATCTCAGAGTGGATGTCTTCGGGTCTCTACTCTGGGGTATTTTCTTAATAGGCTAGCTATTTGATATACGTAGTCTGACACGTGATGCCTTTTGCGCCCTATGCGGCTTCCTAGAAAGTTTTCAATGACACAGCGAGCAGAGTTTGCTCGTAGTAGAGAACAGGGGACGTCTCGCCCAGGGCGCTATTTAGTTCTTAGTGTTCTGTATCAATCAGATCTAGATCACATCAGGACAGGATTTATCACTACGAAGAAAGTAGGGAAGGCTCACCAGCGGAATTTACTTCGCAGGAGATTTAGGGGGATCATTCAAAAGCATGGTGAGAGGATAGATCCTCATTACTATATCGTAACGATCGCTAGGTGGAGAGCAGTAGAAGCCAGCTATGAAGAGCTAGAGAAAGACTGGCTAAAACAGGCTGCTAAGCTAGGGATAATCAAACCTGAAGCTGAAATCACAACGAAGGGAGCAAAATCTTAGCGTCTTATGAATCCATTACATTTTCCAAAATGGGTGATCAAGAAGATGATCAGGCTGTATCAGAAGTTGATCAATCCTATTTTACATTTTATCGGAGGTCCCTACGCAGGATGTAGGTTCACTCCATCATGTTCTAACTATTGCCTTCAGGCGGTGGAGACCTACGGAGCATTTAAAGGATTACTTTATGGTGCGTGGCGCATTTGCCGTTGCCATCCATGGGGTGGGAGCGGGGATGACCCTGTTCCTGATAGAAAAGAATCTAAGAAATAAACCAATTTTCATAAACTAACACATCATTATACAATGGATCGTAAAGGCTGGATAATACTAATCTTCTGTAGCATCGCACTGATGCTTAATTATAAATTTCTCAAGAGCAATCAGGAGAAATTAGAAGAAGGGACTAAGGATACTACTGAGGAGACTGTAAAAGAAAAGTCTATTAACGGGGCTGCAGATGATATTACTGTGAAATCTGATGGTGCTGATGCATCTAGTGAGAACACGCCTGCCACTGAAGCAAAAGAAGATGAGCCTTATGAGCTCTTCGCGATCACTGAGGGTGAGAAAGTCACGAAATACACATTCTCTAATATCGGTGGAGGTATTAAAACTGCTGAGATGCTTTTAGAGAAAAAGGTATTTGATGAAAATAGCAATGTTGCGATCAACGAGAATGGCTCGAATGTTATCGGTGCATTAGCTCAGAGTTATAAGAACATTGAGAAGACTTACTATAATCGTATTGATCAGTCCAATAACTCTGTAAAATACCAAGGGCAGCTCGAAGATGGAGTAACGGTGACTAAGGCATGGACACTAGATGAGGGAACTGCTGATAAGGCTCCTAAACTTAAGTTAGTGATCACTTTCAAAACGAAAGAAGGCAAGACGCTGGACCTAAATCAATATTCAATCACAACAGGAACTGCAGCACCGTTGTATAAAAAGGAGCAAGTTAACTTAGCCGGATGGTTTTACTATGAAGATGGTGACTATGAGGGAGAAGACCATGGTAACTTCACTGGAGGTATGTTTTCTGATGCGAAGGATGTAGACACAGTTAAAGCTGAAAACCTTGAGTATTTCGGTGTGAATAGCCAGTTTTTCGGAACAGCTATATTCCCTCAAGCTGATGCTAAGAGTGATAATCTCTGGGCATCTGGAAAAGAAATTACCATTGATGATGGGAAACGCTGGATTTTCCAAATGGGTCTAGAACTACCTGAGAAAACTCTCAATAGTGGTGAAACAGCATTATTTACTTATGACGTGTTCGTAGGTGCGAAGCAGAACAGACAAATGGCTGCTCTTAGCGATAACAGTGATGATATCATGAATTTCAGTATGTTCTCAGCCTTCGGTTGGATTTCTGATAAAATGAACAAGGCGCTCAATGGCATCCACAACTGGTTCCCTGAAGATGCCTCATGGAGCTGGGGGCTAGCGATCGTGTTGCTTACTATTTTCATACGTATCATCATTTGGCCGCTGCATAATAAATCTACACGCACCATGAAGCGTATGAGCAAGCTCCAGCCTATCATGAAGGAGCTGCGCGAGAAGCATAAGGATAACCCGCAGAAGCTTAATCAGGAGACGATGAAGCTCTACCGCGAGTATGGAGTGAACCCTATGGGTGGGTGTCTGCCGATGCTTGTGCAGATTCCTATTTTCTTCGGTGTATTCAATATGATTAATGCTGCGGTCGAGCTAAGAGGTCAGCCATTCATGTGGGTGGACGATCTTTCTCAGCCAGACCATCTTACTGATGTCTTTGGGTTTCCGTTAAATTTACTCCCTATATTAATGGCGGTGACTATGGTGCTTCAGATGCGAATGACTCCTCAGACTGGTGATAAGCTCCAGCGCAGAATCTTCATGCTAATGCCTCTGATGTTCTTCGTGTTCTGTTATAACTACGCGTCAGCACTAGCTCTCTACTGGACTACGCAGAATATTGTATCTATCGGCCAGACTTGGCTCACTCAGCGCATGCCGGAGGCTGAGCTAGTGAAGAAGCCAGCCAGAGGTAGTAAGGCAGCGGCATTAGCTGATGATGGAAAGCCTCGCAAAAAAGGATTTATGGAGCGTATGGCTGAGAAGCTAGAAGAAGCTCAGAACCAGCGTGATGCAGCAGCGGGTAAAGCGCCGCAAAAGGAAAAGAAAGTTCCTGGTCAGCAAGCACCGAAAAAGCCTAAGAAGCGCACTCCTAGAACAGGAGGTTAAATTTTCTTAACAGGATGTTAAATTTCATAACTAATGAGTAACATAGAAGAAAGAGATCTAGGTAAACAGCCGCTCGACGTGATCCTTAATGCTTGGCAGCTCGAGAATCATGACGTGGTGGAGGCTTCACCTGAGCAGCTCACTCATAAGCAGATAGTCCGCGCTAGAAATGGCAGAAAGCTAACCCTAAAGATGATGATAAAGGTGGCTAGAACGGTAAACTTTGCTGTCTGGGGGAGACTTGATGATGGAGAGCGCGAGTTGTTCACTGAGTATTTTCCTAAGCATCTGTTCAATTATTCTAAAGGCTGGGATGCAGCTCTTGAGGATTCTAATAAAAAACTCTACGGAATTATCGAAGATAGAGAGCTCCGTGCTGATTTTCGCAGGGAACTAGGTCTCTAAATTCTTGGCGATAAAGGCTGCGAAATCATTTCTAATCTCCTCTACTCGTTCATCCGGGTAGGGGATTTTTTCTGGATTACCCCAGACTACTTCAGGCCAAGCTGGATCTGTTTCTGATCTACCGATGACGTGGATGTGCATCTGGCGAACGATGTTGCCAATGTTGCCGATGTTGATTTTCGCAGGAGAAAACTGATACTCAAGAAACTGACTCACTATGAGTGAGGATGAATTTATATTTTTGTATTCAGTTTCACTGAGATGGGTGATTTCACTTTTATGAGAGTCGACATGAGGTATGATCACGAACCAGAGATAGTGAGCGTTATTTTTCAGTAACACATCACAATCATAAACTGAGGCTAAATGATGACCGCCAGCAGCTAGGCGCGGATGGATGGTAAAGTGAGCCATATCTAAGAGATTTGAGGAGATGTCTGATGATGTCAAGAATTCTTGGAGGCAACGATATACCTTAGGAATCGCCTGAGGCTGTTAGATTTGGCCTTGCGTAATCGTTGATTTAGGGGCAATCTATGACCGTTCTTA
Organism: uncultured Rubritalea sp.; assembly: GCA_937951395.1. Classification (GTDB taxonomy): domain Bacteria; phylum Verrucomicrobiota; class Verrucomicrobiia; order Verrucomicrobiales; family Akkermansiaceae; genus Rubritalea. The sequence continues at coordinate 2,767 of CALFBV010000008.1, read as the reverse complement.
TCAGGAATGGTAAGAAAGTTTCAGAAACCATGAATTTTTTACGAAACATAGCGTCAAATGTATTGAGGGGGCCATCTAGCCTAGATGCCAGTGAGGCAGGCGGAGATGGTTCTTCTGCAGACGATGTAGCCGAAGTAGACGATGTTGACCTGGTAAAACAGGCCCAAGCAGGGAATCACACCGCATTTGATTCGCTCGTCACGAAGCACAGAGGAAAGGTATACGCGATGATAATGAACATGGTTAAAAATGATGCAGATGCATGGGATCTAGCGCAAGATTCCTTCATCAAGGCATGGAAAGCGCTCCCTAAGTTCGAGAATAGATCAAAATTTTCGACCTGGTTATTTCGCATTTCTCATAATGTGGTGTATGATTGGATGAGGAAGAAAAAGATTCAATCTGAGGGGGAACTCAATGACGAGCTCCTAGACGCCAACAGAATAGACATGACCGCGGCTACCGCTCCTAAGCTGAGCCCGAGACCGGATGAAGCATTGGCTGGGAGTGAACTTAGGTATGAGATAGAAGCGGCACTTGATAAACTCTCCCCCGAACACAAAGAAACCATCGTGCTCCGAGAGGTGCAAGGAATGGACTACAAAGAAATAGCTAAGGTAATGGGGTGCTCACTCGGAACAGTGATGAGTCGCCTATTCTACGCTAGAAAAAAATTACAAACATTATTAAAACCATGAATAGACCAGATGAAAAAACACTCAACAGATGGCTTGAAGGAGAGTTAGAAGGCGAAGAACTTCGTAAGATAGACGCTTGGGCTGAAACCCATGCTGGTGACTTAGATAATGAGTTTAAATGTGAGATAGGCTGGGAAGCGCTCAACGATGAGATGATGTCTGCCATACCTGAGTCTACGGAGCCACCGTATCCAGAGTTTTTTAATAGTAAGATCCAGCAAGCTATCTTAGATGAAATGCCAGCTACTAATGTGGAGCTTCCGGCCTCTTCTCTATGGCAGAAGTTGCGTCTAGTAGTTGCTCCAGCAGCTATCTCGGCACTTGTTGCGTTCTATGCTGGAACCCAGATGCAAAATTCACAAGCTACAGATCCTTCAGAAGTAGTATCTGAAGAGAGCAGTGTTTACGTTCCTCATACAGGAATCGTGGCAGCCATTTCTGAATCTAATGAAGCCACAGAGATCATTCTCAATGGGCTAAACCCTATCTCTGATGAGCTAGATATAGCGGCGGGGGACACTTCTCCAGGGAACTCTCCGATGATGGCAACTACTAGAGAAGAAGTGAATCCATACATCATTTTTTAAACACCAGTAACAGATGAAGCGAACTTTCCAAATCTTCCCGATCTTACTTCTAATAATGCTCAGCAGTGTCAGTTCTCTCTCTGCTCAGGCTAAAGTTAAAACAAACCTAGATAGAGGTACAGATTCAGTAGGTGAACTAAAGGTTAGCCTTATCTTCGGGACAAATGGTGATGTGGATCAAGCGGGAAAAGATCTAAAGTCTCCCAGTAAAGCCCAGCTAGTCGCACTCAAGAATCTTAAGACGATCAAATTCACCAATTACAGACTGCTAGGAGAAGATCAACAACCGATCTTACGTAGCTATGAAAACTGGGCAAACCCGATGAAGAGTTCCAAGGAAATCCTGCTCAGCTTTCAGCCTTTAGGGAATCCTATCTCAGGCCATTTGAAAATGGATTTAGAGTTTTGGCAGAGTCATGAGAAGATCATGAAGAGTGGAGCCACTCTCAAGAAAGGCAAGCCACTATTCATCCAGGGACCAGCTTGGAGAGGTGGCAAGATAATCATCGCGGTTGAGCTGATGTCACTTGCTAAAGAGTAGTAAGTAGAGAAGAATAACTTTTTACCGCTAGCCTTAAAATCTCCTCAGATCTGTATCACTCAGGAACATGTCGTTCTTCTCAGGGTAATCCAGAGTGTAATGAATACCGCGTGATTCTTTTCTCCTTGTAGCACAATCCACAATTAGCATCCCGGTAGCTACGAGGTTTCTTAGTTCCAAGCTGTCGGATGTCACTGTGTGGCCCCAGTAAAATTCACGTACTTCTTTACGCAGGTTTCGTAACCTCCTAGCAGCACGCTGAAGGCGATTATCTGTTCTGACAATAGAGACGTAATCCCACATAAGACGACGGATCTCATCCCAGTTGTGATAGATTAAAACCTGTTCATCTGGAGCTGTAGCGTCTCCATATTCCCAGTCAGGAATTGTCACAGGAGTCAGGTTTTCTTTCTTATGTGCAAGAGTTTTTACGATGTGGTCTAGCGCTCTTCTCGCCATCACATTTCCCTCTAATAAGGAATTTGATGCAAGTCTGTTTGCCCCATGCAGCCCAGTGCATGCCACTTCTCCGATGGCGTAGAGCCCGCGGATCGTAGTGCGGGCATCGACATCTGTAGCCACTCCACCACATTGATAATGCGCAGCCGGAACTACTGGAATAGGATGCTTCTCGCAGTCATGACCGAACTTTAGTAGTGTCTCATAAATGTGAGGGAATCTTTCTTTCATGAAGCCCTTAGGCTTATGGGTCACATCGAGATACACGCACGTCGCACCAGTCTTTTTAATTTCATGGTCAATGGCTCTAGCCACAATGTCACGAGGAGCCAGCGAACCGCGAGGGTCATGCTGCTTAGTGAATTCCTCACCCTGTGCATTGATAAGGATGCCACCTTCACCACGCACTGCCTCGGACACGAGAAATGATCTAGCTTCCGCACCCTGTGCTGATGGGTTATAGAAACATGTAGGATGGAACT
>CALFBV010000007.1 GCA_937951395.1 uncultured Rubritalea sp. | reverse complement strand
GTCCGTCCACGCCTGCTTCGATGGCGGCGGAGATGAATGGGTCATAGCCGAAGGAGTAGATAGGGTTGAGGTAGGTGAAGAGGACGATGGGGGTCTGGTGAGTGGTGCGGAACTGGCGGACGAGGTCTAGGACTTTTGGGAGTGTACAGCCGGCTTTGAGGGCGCGGTCTGCAGCGAGTTGGTTCACTGCTCCGTCTGCGAGTGGGTCAGAGAATGGGACTCCGAGTTCGATGATGTCTGCGCCTGCATCTGCTAGGCCGCGGATGATGTCTAGGCAGAGGTCTATGGTGGGGTCTCCAGCGGCGACGTAGGCGATGAATGCGGGGGTGTGGGTTTGCTTTAGGTTTTGAAAAGTGGTGTCGATGCGGCAGCTCATGGGTGTTGATTTACAGAGGATTTATAGAAATTGAAATGATTTTTTGGGTATTGAGTGTTATTTTCTCCGCTGTTTTTCAGAGATTGTGTTTTACTGGTTGCTTGCGGGTGATATTTAACGATACTGGGGCTATGAAATGCTATTCTTTGGTTGTTCTTAAGTTTGCGATGGTTGTTTGTTTATTAGCTGTTTTGCCGGTAAATGGTCAGGAGAAGTTTGATGTTAGGTCGGTGATTGCGGAGCCGATCCGGAAGATGTCTGTTCCTCAGATGTGGGAAGGTAAGGGGAAGAATATTGGTAAGCTGAATGTGCCTATTTCGACGAACGATGAGCTGGTGCAGAAGCATGTGCGGCAGGGTTTTGCGCTATTGCATGCGCAGTGGGATGTGGAGGCGTATAGGCATTTTGCGGCGGCGCTGGAGCGTGAGCCGGATTGTCTGATGGCGTATTGTGGGGTGGTGATGAGTTTGCTAAATCCTCAGCATGAGTGGAAGGATTACCGTGCTAGGGCGATCCAGAGAATGGTGAGTTTGGCGGAGCATAAGTCTGGTGAGGGGGATGGTGCGGAGTATGTATTTCCGACGAATGAGAGAGATTATGCGCTGGCTATTGGTAGCCTGGTGGTGAATGGGTTAGAGGCCGGCGCTGGGTCGTTTAGGGTGTTGGCTGAGAAGTACCCTAATGATCTACAGTTACAGTTATTAGCTCCATTTTTCAACCGAGGAGAGTATGATGTCTTCGGTAGCTCAGATGCGAAACAAGACCGAGCGGTGAAGGCGATTAAGAGTCTGTTAGATGTTAATCCGAACAATCCATTGGTGACAAATTTCTACATTATGATGCAGATAGAAGCTCCGTCTAATGCAGTAGTTCAGAAGACGGAGGTTCTTCCTTATGCAGTGATGTTGGCGCATCAGGGGGGAGATCAATATCCTGGCTGGCAGATGCTACTGGGCTACGCAGCTTGGCGGACAGGAGAGATGGAGATGGCTAGAGATTCTTATGAAAAGGCTGCTAGTCTTTATGAGGCTTGGAAAAAAGAATCTAAGGCTAGCATTTCTGAATGTGATGGACTTATCAGGGCGTATTCCTTTCTGACTATGGTTTATTACCAGATGGGCGATACTAAGAAGCTAAACGAGGTCTTGAAAAAGCTAGCAGTAGGAGCACAGGCGCGTAAGGGTTCAGCAGTGTATGCGGTGAACTCTTGGTGTCATCAGATGATCCGCGTGAATATGTTTTTAGCAAACGGGGATAAGCCGTCGATTAAGAGTGCACTGAAAAGCCTGCCTAAGATTGATAGTAAAAATAAGAGCAAGGAGCTCTTTAATTTGGTAATCAAAGGTTACCAAGCATACGGGCTAGCGCGGAGTTATAGACTGGATGGTAAGATAAAGGACTCTGATAAAATGGCAGGTCTTCTAGGGAGGATTCTTAAGCAGCTCAGCGATAAAAGAACAGAAGCGAGAAAGCAGCCTTATTATGCTCAGTATCTAATTTTAGTTAAATCTCTTAAATGCTACTACGCTGAATTCTCAGCAGAAGTGGTGGGCAAAGTGGGTGCTTATAATTTCTATCAAGAAGCGATAGATCAGCAAATGGGCCCCACTAGATACTATCCGCCTAGCATCCTTTACCCAATGGAATATAAATTGGCGCAATTCTACGAGAAAAAAGGCGACATCAAAAAAGCCAGAGAGACATACAAGCTCGCACTAAAGAGGATGCCGAGCCATCCACAGAGTAAGGCTGCTTATGCTAAATTGATGGAGTTATTAGAAGAGTAAATTCGCTAATCGTTTGAAAGAAGACAGCAGAGAGAAGTTAATCAACCATGTCATCGTCGATGATTTTGTGGCACCAAAGTGTGATGATTTAGTGGGGATTATCTATCAAGATGATGACATTCTTCTGATCAATAAGCCCAGTGGCTTGCTCAGTTTATCGGGGAAGAATCCGCTTAACTGGGATTCAGTCCATTATCGTTTAGTACATGGTCAAGAGGGGGAGAGTCCTCCATTTCCTGAGGCTAAATTACCACATCGGTTAGACTTTGGAACATCAGGAATTATGGTGGTGGGGCTGCATGCTGAGGCTTCGAAAAGTCTCAATAAACAATTCCAAGCACGCACGATCAAAAAAGACTATGTGGCGATGCTAGAGGGCTGGCTGGATGAGGATGAGGGGCGGGTTTCAGCGTCTATCGCGAAAGATAAGAATCATTTCCCTAAGGTAATCATCTGCGAGTTTAGAGGTAAGCCGGCGATCAGTGAATACACCGTAATTAAGCGCTTAGATAAACCGCACAGAAGCTTAGTGAAATTTTCACCACTCACAGGACGAACGCATCAACTAAGAATCCACAGTCAGTCAATAGGTCATCCTATTCTGGGTTGTGATCTCTATCATAGTGGTGAGAGTCAACAGTTAGCAGGCCGATTATTATTACACGCAAGTGACCTATATTTTGATCACCCATCCAGCGGTGAGCCGTTTCATGGAACCTGCTCATGTTCTTTTTAAGTGTGGCTGAATTTTTGCTACTATGAAGGTGAACTAGAATTATCTAATCTAACTAAAAATATCGGGGAGAAGGGAAATTTAGCTAAGCAACTTCCGACATTAGCCGAAGGTATAGAAAAAAATGAGAGATTATTTTTGCTCGGTTTCCCCAGTTTTTCCAGCCTCCTTCTTCTCGGCTTCTTTCTTTTTCTCTACTGGCTTATCAGGCACAAACTTGAGGACGATCCCGTTGATGCAGAATCTCTGATCTGTTGGAGTGTTGAAGCCTTCGCCTTTGAAGAGGTGACCTAGGTGAGCGTCGCATTTAGCGCAGTTGACCTCTGTGCGGACGGAGCCGAATGAACGGTCTATTTTAGTGCTTACGTTCTCAGCTTTTGCGGGATCGTAGAATGCTGGCCAGCCGCAGCGAGCATCAAATTTTTCTTTAGATGAGAAGAGCTTAGCTCCGCATCCTGCACAGTGATAGGCTCCTGCTCCTTGCTTTTTAAATTGTTTATAGACTTCACCGTTAGGCGCTTCGGTTCCAGATTTTCTCGCTATGCGGAACTGCTCGTCAGTGAGGATTTTTTTCCACTCAGCATCTGTCTTGATTACTTTCTTGGTGGGCTCTTTTGGTGCTTTATCGGTTGTTTCCATAGGGTTCTTGGCGCCTTCCTTGGCTTGGCAGGATATGAGGGTGAGTGCGGTGAGTAGTAGAATGATGCGTTTCATGATACAGATAGGAGTGTTGTGTGGGCTAGTATATTCCATAAAAGTTATCCATGCAACTCATCAAATGCTTGATGCTGATTCAGGTTCAGTCTAAGCTTTGCGTAATGATTAAGTTTGGTAGCTTTGAAGTGCTTGCAGCTGGTGGTGCCGTTCCGCCTATTTTTGTGTTGTTGACTCTAGTGCTGAGCTCGGTGGTGTTGGTTTCTCTAGTCTGTGCGCAGTTGAAGCAGTCGCTACTAGTAGGTTACTTTGTATGTGGCCTCATTTTGTCTAACAGCGGGATTTTAAGCTGGGCTGGTGTGGGTGATAGTGACCTCATTCATAATCTTTCTGAGATAGGTATTGTCCTGTTGTTGTTCACTCTTGGGATTGAGTTTTCTATCAAGGAATTAAAGGCACTTCGTAGACCTGCGCTCTTGGGTGGAGGGATTCAGGTGAGTCTCTGTATCGTCATCGCGATGGGGGTAGGAATGCTGTTTGATCTCGATTGGAAGGCATCGCTTCTGTTAGGTTTTATGGTCTGCCTTTCATCCACAGCAGTGAGCTTGAAAACGTTCCAAGATCTAGGCTTGCCAGAGAGTCCTCAAGCGCGGGTAACTCTCGGGATGGCGCTGTTTCAGGACTTGATGACGATTTTATTTATGGTGCTATTACCGGCGATAGTGAGTCAGTCTGGTGACTCAGGTGGGGGCTTGTTGTTTGCGTTATTAAAGGGAATGGGTTTCACGGCATTTCTTGTAGTCATTAGCAGGTTTGGACTACCGCAGATGCTAGATGCGGTGGCTAAATCTGGTAGCAGAGAGCTGTTTACTGTGACGGTGATCGGGCTCTGTGCTGCGGTGGCTCTACTTAGTGGTGTGCTTGGCTTGAGCCCCGCGCTGGGAGCCTTCGCGGCGGGCGTGGTGGTGAGTGAGTCTATTTATTCGCACCGAGTCTTGTCAGACATTTTGCCTTTTAAGGATCTGTTTTTGACTATTTTCTTCGTCTCTGTAGGCCTGCTCATCGATCTGCAAATAGTGATGAACGAATGGGTCCTAGTTCTGCTGATTACTGTGGCGTTGGTTCTGGTAAAAGGGGCTATAGTATTTGTGGCAGCGCGGGTATCTGGGCTGCAAAAGAGCCGGAGCCTGCTGGTGGCTGCGGCCCTCTGTAGTATGGGTGAATTCTCTATCGTGGTGTTGAATAGGTCGATGGATTTAGAGGTGTTTAGTGAGCGGATGGAGCAGCTTATTTTAGCTAGCACTGCGTTAAGTATGGCGCTAGTGCCTACGTTAATGAAGCTAGGGGTAAGTTTTTGTAATAAGAGGAGTGCTCGTGCTGGAGCTGCGTTGGCAGGGGGGCACAGTGAGGCTCGCTGGAGTGCCGCATCTGACTCTGAAGATGAACATGGGGTGGGTAGCCAAATCGAGAATCTAACTGAGCATGTGATCATCTGTGGTTACGGACCCGTGGGGCAGAATTTACATAAGAATCTGCAAACCTTACACATCCCAGTGGTGATCATAGAGATGAACCCTATGACGGTGAAGAAGCTGGTGGGTGAAGGGCATTTTGCTCTCTATGCAGATGCTAGAGACCGTGAAGGGCTGAAGGCGGCTAAGATAGAACAGGCGCGTGGGCTTGCCGTGACATTTCCTGACAAGGAGATCTCACTAGCGATCGTGCATACGGCTAGAGAAATGAAAGAGTCGATACTTCTGTATGTGAGGTGTAAATTTAAGGCTGACATCGCGGACTTTGAAGCGGCTGAGATCAACCATATCTTGCTAGATGAAGAGCAGAGCGGACGCGCGATGATCCAGCGTGTGATGCTGAGTTATTCCGATGAATTTGATGAGAGCTGGATTTAATGCGAGCCAGTGTCCCTGAAAACTTGTAAAGGCTCCCAAAAAAGATGAAATCAGTTATTGCAAATGATTCTCAATAGTGTTTATTTGCGTCGTTAAGCAAATTATGGCTATCGAATCACAGACTCTCACAACAGCAGCAGCGGGTAATACATGGCGTATTAGCGCGCTAGATAATGTTGATGGAGGCGGTTGTAAGCAGCTTAGAGAGATGGGTTTCTGTGAAAAGTTGAAGGTGACTAAGCTCTCAAATGGTCGCAACATCATCTGCGTCACCTGTGGCACTAAGCTGGTGCTGGACCGTAAGTTGGCAGATCAGGTTTTAGTTTGTCCTGCATAATTCATTTTTTAACTTTTAGGCGATAAATAAATGATTACCGATGCGTCAGAGTCAAATATGGTAGCTCTAGTGGGAAACCCTAATGCTGGTAAAACTACTATTTTTAACGCGCTTACAGGTCAAAACCAAAAGGTAGGGAACTACTCTGGTGTGACGGTGAGTAAAAAGAGTGGCACATTTCGCACGCCAGATGGCCGTAAAATGGAGCTGTTAGATTTACCTGGCTGTCTTTCTTTAAACTCAACATCAGAAGATGAGAAGATAACGGCGAATGTGCTGAAGGGAGATCAAGATGGTGAAAGTGTCCCAGATGTGATAGTTTGTGTGGTGGATGCCTCATCGCTAGAACGCCAGTTGAGGCTTGTTTTAGAAGTGCTAGAGCTTGGTCTGCCAACAGTGCTAGCGCTGAATATGGTGGATATGGCCGAGAGTGGTGGTGTTCGTCTAGATCCTACACTTTTATCTGAAGAACTAGGTGTTCCTGTGGTGCCGATGCAGGCGAA
>CALFBV010000006.1 GCA_937951395.1 uncultured Rubritalea sp. | reverse complement strand
GTTTCTTGGATATAGCACTAAAAAGATCGTAGTTCTTGGATGGCTTACGGTAGTTCATGCCTTTAAACTACTTTCTGATAAGAAAAATTAAATACTTTAAAATGTAAACCGGGCTCAGAGGTTTCCAGAAGTGCCCTAATGTTAGTTTTTACGTGTGAATGTCTGAAAGTTCTATCCCATTTACTGCGAACGTAAAGTGATAAATGTGAGAGGAGTTAATAAAAATAGGACAGAATCAGACTAGATAGGGTATTGCTTAACGTTGAGAATCGCTGTATAAAGTTCCCATAATGGATACCGAGAAAGACAAGAAACCAGTAGTTTTAATCATCAGAGATGGATGGGGTGTGAATCCCGGTGGCAGCATGACAGCGACTAAAGACGGAAATGCACCAGAGCTAGCAGCTACTCCATTTCATGATGAACTCTATCAGAAATATCCTAAAGGAATGGTGAGTGCCTCTGGTCTCGATGTAGGACTGCCGGATGGTCAGATGGGAAATAGTGAGGTGGGGCATCTAAATCTAGGTGCGGGGAGAATAGTCTATCAGGATCTAACAAGAATTAATAAATCCATCGAAGATGGTGAAATGCAGAAGAATGAAGTGCTGCAAAAAGCGTTCGCAGTGGCGAAGGAAGGTGGTAAAAGATTTCATTTCATAGGGCTAGTATCCGATGGTGGTGTTCACAGTCACCAGGACCATCTGGCGGCATTCGTGAAGGCGGCTGATCAGGCTGGGCTAAAGGATGTCTACATCCATGCGATCACCGATGGACGTGACACATCCCCTACGGGTGGGGTGGACTACCTAGAGAAGCTCCAGAGTGATATAGCGGGTACTAAAGCGAAGATAGCTACTGTTATCGGTAGATATTATGCCATGGATAGAGACACCCGCTGGGACAGGAATAAGCTCGCGTGGGATGCTATAGTGCTGGGGCGTGGCACTGAGTGGAAGGGCTCTGCAAGTGATGCTGTGGCGGATGCCTATGAAAAAGATGAGACAGATGAATTTATAAAACCCTACGTGCTGGAAGGGATAGATGAACAGCGTATCAATGATGGGGATGTGGTGTTCTGGTTCAACTACAGAGCGGACAGAGCGAGACAGATTTCTAATGCATTCCTAGATGGTGAGGCGTTCGAAGGATTTGATAAAGAGGTGCATCCTAAGACGCACTACGTGACTCTTACAGAATACGACGCGAAGTATGATTGCGAAGTAGTCTATGCATCTAGCTCAATGAAAAATGTGCTGGGTGAGGTGGTGTCAGCAGCTGGTAAGACACAGCTACGCATCGCGGAGACTGAGAAATACCCGCATGTTTCTTACTTTTTCAATGGCGGTGAGGAAGTTCCATTTCCTGGAGAAGATAGATACGTAGCAAAGTCTCCCCAGGTAGCTACCTATGATCTGCAACCAGAAATGAGCGCTCCAGAAGTGACTGAGACTCTCGTTTCACGTCTCAAGGATTACGACATGGTAATTCTAAACTTTGCTAACCCAGACATGGTCGGGCACACGGGGATCGTGAAGGCGGCGATGAAAGCCTGCGTTGCGATCGATGAAGGCGTGAAGGCTGTGGTGGAGGAAACATTAAGGCTTGGAGGTAAGCTCTTAATCACAGCAGATCACGGAAATTGCGAGAAGATGATCAATGAAGACGGCTCACCACATACTGCCCACACCACTAATCTAGTTCATGCTATCTATGTAGCGGAGGATGCTGGGGCGGTGAGGGTGAGTGATGGTATTCTAGCTGATGTAGCACCGACACTGTTGGATATGCTAGGTGTGGATAAGCCAGCAGAGATGACTGGTTCTTCATTACTTGATTAAGCTTTCTTAACTATTCTGGTTGTAAATTGCTTGATTTGTGCTATAAGGAACTGATAATAATTTATTTACCCATAGTGCATATCAACTCGATTTCGACCAGATGAAGAAAATACTCTCCAATTTAAAATCCTATCAAGTAAGCAGGCTTAGTGCTTTTTTTGTGGCATTATGTCTAGTGGATACAGTTCCTCCACTGAGTGCACAGGACGCTGTGGCTGCTATAGAAAAGAAAGGAGATGTTATGCTGGGGTTGGAGCGGCAGGGCGACGAGCTGTTAGATTATCTTTTTGAAAGCGTCACGGGTCTAGCTAAGCCCAGGAAATGGGAGGATGCAATCAAGGTGCCTATTGAAGTTGCCACGACAAATAAAATCGCTCGCGAGTTTGCTAGGCAGGGGTTTGGGCTGATGCAATGTGGTTGGGATCTAGAGGCTCATCGTAGTTTTGTCCACGCACTGAAGCATGATCCGGACTGTCTGATAGCCTACACAGGTCTTCTGTATCTGAGTGCTACGAATCATAATCTGAGTCATGAAGTAAAGACTGACCTTATGGAGAGAGTGGATAGCCTTAGCAAATCTAGGGACGGTGAAGAGTATGCGTTTAAGCAGCAGGAAAGGCTCTATGCCGAGCTTGCCGTATCTAGACTAGAAGGAAATAAGATAGCGCAGCTGGAAACTTTAGACAAACTGGTGAAGGCATATCCGCTGGATTTCCAAGCGCTAATCAGTAAAAAAGTCCTGATGCGTCTCCGCACTGGAGCGGTCACGGCTGAAGAGATCTTGGAGAAAAAAGAATATGTAGCGATGCTGATGAAACGCTACAAATATACTCCTATGCTGTGGGTTTACTGGATGTTGCTCCATGATTATGAAAAGGATCAAGGTGTGATTTCTACTGAAGTATTACCAGTAGTGAGCAAGCTTACGAAATGGGCGCCAGACATGCCAACATTCGTCATGAAAAAAGGTTATTTCTTGAGGAGAGCTGGCAAATTTCAAGAGGCAGAGGCTGAATTTATCAAAGCAGAAAAGCTTTTTGCTGACTGGGGTAAGGAAAGTTTGATTCCTGATGACGCTAATGATGGCTTGTGGAAAGCGCGCATCTCTAGAGCGGTGAACTATTATAACATGGGAGAGTTTGATAAAGCTTTAAAACTCTCTGTAGAAATGTCGAAGGCTGAAATCAATGCGGCTTATAAAAGTGAGATGAGGGGAATCTTCCTCTGGGAAGTGAAAACGTTAACCTCAAGACTTTATTTGGCACGTGATGCGGAAGGGGACCTGGAAAAA
>CALFBV010000005.1 GCA_937951395.1 uncultured Rubritalea sp. | reverse complement strand
TGGAGCTTCTCTCAAGTGGGAGCCTTCATGGCTGCATGGATCATCGCATACGGCATAGTCCAGGCGGCAGCACCCCGATTAAACGGGGCGAAGTCTGGATTAAAACAAGCTGTTTCAGGGCTTAGAATTTGGGCCTTTCTACTCGTCACTATTTGCGCCTACCTCTCTGCCGCCATCCACTGGGATATCTACCCCACTCTATCCCTTCTCACTGGGCTAGCAGTCTTTGGCTTCGTCTTCGCCATCAATTCCTCCATCCACTCATATCTCATCCTAGCCTACACAAAAACTGAAGAAATAGCTCTAAACGTAGGCTTCTACTACATGGCAAATGCTTGCGGCAGGCTAATCGGCACTCTACTATCTGGCGCTGCTTACCTCTATGGAGGTCTAACCACTTGCCTCGTCATCTCTACTATCCTCGCCCTCTGTGCAGCTCTGGGAAACCTCCTCTTACCTCACAGATCAACAAATCAAGATATGTAGATATGAGGTCTTGATTTATCGCTGAACACCGCTAAAATCTCGACCATCATGCCACAAGTAAGACCAGACGCCACAGCAGAACTCACCGCCGCTTTAGAAAAACGTATCCTAATTCTTGATGGAGCAATGGGCACCACGATCCGTGGCTACGGACTCTCTGAAGAAGACGCTCGCGGAGACCGCTTCAAGGACATAGAAAAAGACATTCTAAACAATGGCGACATCCTCTCACTAACCCGCCCTGATATTATTTTAGACATTCATAAACGTTTCCTCAATGCCGGCTCAGATATCATCGAGACAAATTCTTTCTCTGGCACCTCCATCGCGCAATCAGAATTTTTCGTAGAAGATCCACGTGAGAAAGGTGATGGCGCGCGCAAAGATCCTGACTTCTATCAAGGCGTTATTGAAGACCAGTTCCTCATCGACCTCGCGCATGAAATTAACTTCGAATCAGCCAAAATCGCACGCCAATCATGCGATGAAATTGAAAAAGAAACTGGTATCAAACGCTATGTAGCAGGAGCCATAGGACCAATGACTGTAGGTCTAAACAATGGTGCTGTAGATCCAGATGACCCTGGGTTTCGCTCCGTGACATGGGACCAAGTTTACCTCGACTACAAACGCCAGATCCGCTCACTCATTGAAGGCGGAGTAGACATACTTATGGTCGAAACTATCTTCGATGCACTAAACTCTAAATGCGCCCTAGTTGCCATCCAAGACGTCTTAGAAGAAGATAAAATCAACCTTCCAATCATCATCTCTGCTGCGGTAGGACTCGGAGGAGAAACTATCATTTCCTCTCAAAGGGTAGAAGCTTTCTGGAATGCGATCGCCCACGTGAAACCGCTCGCCATCGGACTAAACTGCTCGCTCGGACCAGACCAAATGCGTCCATTTATCGAAGAACTATCCAATGTAGCAGAATGCTTCGTATCCTGTTACCCGAACGCTGGAATGCCAGATCCTCTCTCAGAAACGGGCTTCCCCTTCCTTCCGCTCGATATGTATAGTCGCCTAAAAGATTTCGCCAACTCTGGCTTTATCAACCTCGCTGGCGGGTGCTGTGGAAACACACCGGAACACATTGCAGAGATCGCACGTGCAGTCAAAGATGTGCCACCGCGCAAGATCCCTGTGATCGAGCCCCTCCTCCGCCTGTCTGGAACCGAGCCATACAATCACTCAGCTGAAAAAAACTTCCTTATGATCGGTGAGCGAACAAACGTAGCAGGCTCACCTGTTTTCAGAAAGATGATCAAAGAAGGCCGCCTCGAAGACGCTCTAGCAGTAGCTCGTCAACAGGTGAAAAATGGAGCGCCAGTCATCGACATCTGCTTCGATGATGGACTCATCGATGGAGTAGAAATGATGACTCGTTTCTTACAGCTCGTCCAATCAGAACCGGACATCACTAAGGTGCCCATTACTGTGGATTCCTCTAAATGGGAAATCATAGAGGCTGGCCTCAAATGCCTCCAAGGCAAAGGCATCGTCAACTCCATCTCAATGAAGGAAGGCGAAGAAGCGTTCCGTCAAAATGCCAAAACCGTCATGAAATACGGAGCAGCTGTTGTAGTCATGGCTTTCGATGAGAACGGTCAGGCAGCCACCTACGAAGATAAAATTTCCATCTGTGAACGCGCTTATAACATCCTCGTCAACGAAGTCGGATTTAACCCACAGGACATCATCTTCGATCCTAACATTCTCACCGTTGCTACAGGCATCGAAGAGCACAACAACTACGCTGTAGATTTCTTCCAAGCGACTAAATGGATCAAAGAAAACTTACCTGGAGCCAAAGTCTCAGGTGGCGTCTCAAACGTCTCCTTTTCCTTCCGTGGAAACAACCCTGTTAGAGAAGCCATGCACGCGGCATTCCTCTATCATGCTGGGAAAAACGGCATGGATATGGGCATCGTTAACGCCGGGATGCTAGAAGTCTATGATGAGATAAAACCAGACATGCTTAAGCACGTCGAAGACGTTTTACTCAACACAGATCCAGACGCTACTGAGCGGATGTTAGATTTCGCGGAGCAGTTTAAAGGCATCAAAAAAGCTATCCAGAAAGAAGACCTTGAATGGCGTAAAGAGACCGTAGAAAAACGTCTAGAGCATGCTCTCCTCCGTGGCATCGACACCTTCATCAATGAAGACACAGCAGAAGCTCTAGAGCAATACAAGATCCCACTCAAAGTGATCGAAGGTCCACTCATGGATGGGATGAGCATTGTGGGAGACCTCTTCGGAGCTGGCAAAATGTTCCTCCCGCAAGTAGTGAAATCTGCCCGTGTGATGAAGAAATCTGTCGCTTATTTGGAGCCATTCATGGAGACAGAGAAGCAGACCAAAATTAAAGAAATAGCTATCGAACTCATCGCTAAAAATCCAACGCTAACACAAGAAGAAGCTGAAATAGATGCTGAGAAAACTATGACCGCAGGCCGCGTCCTCATGGCCACAGTCAAAGGCGATGTGCACGACATCGGCAAGAACATCGTAGGAGTAGTGCTCGCATGTAATGGCTTCGAAGTCATCGACATGGGAGTCATGGTTCCGGGCAACAAAATCATCGATACTGCACTCGAAAAACGCTGTGACATCATCGGGCTATCTGGCCTCATCACACCATCGCTTGATGAAATGGTAAGTGTTGCAAAGGAGCTAGAACGCCGCGAACTCACTATCCCAGTTCTCATCGGTGGAGCCACCACTAGCCCAGCTCACACTGCGGTGAAAATAGCACCTCACTACAGCGGACCTATTATCCACGTGTTAGATGCTTCACGCTCTGTCCCTGTCACCACTACCCTGCTCTCAGAAGAGAACAAAGAACAGTATGTCAAAGACAACAATATCCATCACCAAAAACTGCGCGATAATTTCAACAAAAAGGATAAGCCAACCGTCACCCTCGCGAAAGCCAGAGCTAATAAAGTGAAAATCGACTGGGATAACTACACGCCACCTCAGCCAGAATTCACCGGAACTAGAGCTATCAAAAACCAATCTCTCCGCGAACTCACTGAATATATAGACTGGACTCCATTCTTCCACGCATGGGAACTCCGAGGAGTCTGGGACAGAGAAACGAAAGTCCTCAAAACTAGAAATCCCGAGGCGGCAGAAGTAGCGCAAGAACTCTACAAAGACGCGCAAGTTCTGTTAGAAGAAATCATCTCAAATAAAAAATTCACAGCCAACGGCATCTACGGATTCTTCCCAGCGCATGCAGAAGGTGATGATGTCATCCTCAGTAATCACCATGCAACATTCCATACCCTCCGTCAGCAAAATGCGAAAACCAATAACAACCAAAACCCTCACTTTGCTCTCTCTGACTACGTGTCCACAGACCCTGCTGCTAAAGACCACATTGGTGGATTCGTAGTAGGCATCAAAGGTGCCGATGAATGGGCTGCTGAGCTCCGTGAAAAGCATGAGCTAGACTCCGCCATCATGGTGCAAGCCATCGCAGACCGCCTTGCTGAAGCCTTCGCTGAATTACTCCACCACCGCGCACGCGTCTCATGGGGCATCGAGCGTCCAGGCCAGTTCAACCACAATGAACTCATCAAGGAAATCTACCAAGGCATCCGCCCAGCTCCTGGCTACCCATCACAACCAGATCACACTGAGAAGGAAACACTCTTCCGTCTATTAGATGCCACGGCAGAAACGGGAGTAGAACTTACCGAGTCCTGCGCCATGCACCCAGGCTCAGCCGTTTCTGGACTTATCTTTTCACACCCAGACTCCAAGTACTTCGCAGTAGATAATTTCCAAAAAGACCAGATCGAAGACTACGCCAAACGCAAAGGCTGGGACTTAGACACCACAGAGAAATGGCTAGGTCCTTGGCTAGGCTACTAACTTCTCAAACCCAGACCAGTTTACCTCCCTCTCATCTATCCCCTATATAATTAGTATTAACGCGTGAGCCATACTAAAAGTAGGCGGCAAAAAGATAAAAGACTTACTGAGACACCTCATTAAAAAGTAACACCACCTATTATAGCTGCTCGATGATAGGCGTTAGCAGTGTTTTTTCTATATCGCTCGTCTTGATCTCATACAGCCGTTTTGACTTTTTGATATCTCTTTTGAAGAGATCATT
>CALFBV010000004.1 GCA_937951395.1 uncultured Rubritalea sp. | reverse complement strand
TCTGTAGCGGATTGCTTCTGCGAGTTGGTCATCATCCACGCGTATGGCAGTGACGTGCCTTGGGAAAGTCAGTCCTAGGTTCTGCTCCACAAATTTATAATGGTCGATGGGGAGCGTGATTTTAGCACCGTTGACCTGGAGTTTTTTTAGTGTCTGATTCTCACCTTCGAGAATTTCGATCCTCTTTTGAAGTTCCAGCACTTTTTCATTCTGCGCCGGACTTCCAGAGGTAAGTTTTGCCGCCTTCTGTGTGTACATCACAGCACCTGCGACTGAGGCAAGTGCGATCAGTGATGCAAGAAGGGTGCTGGGTGGCATCAACATAAAGAGTGGCTAGAAGTTATCTTCCTAGTAAAATTTCGTCCGTTTCAAGACCTGTGGTCTTTTTGAGTCCTTTAAGCATGAAGTAGAGGATGAATGCCATCACGATAAAGAATGGAGCTCCTATGACGAGGAATCCCCAGCCAGTGATCTTACCCACGATCTTGTTATATTCCACCTTCCAGTTATCAATCGCGGGGTTCAGTCCATCGAAGAAATACAAAGATAGGGCGAGGTTCGCAACGGCACTGACACAGAAGGAACCAAACATGATGAGTGAGCATTTCCAGAGTAAGGACTTGTATGCAGGCTGAGTCTCTTTTTCCTTCACAGATTTCTCGATCCGCTTCACATCGAATAGCCCATCATTATAGAGGAATGTATTGATTAGCGGAGACTTCATCTTATGTGTGATCAGGAAAAGTAAGCCGATGACGAGTGGCTGTACAGCTTCCTTGATTCCGAAAATGATGCCCACATGCTTACGTGCAGACTCATCATAATAGAGGTAGATAGTGATTAGACCAGTGAGGAGGATAGCGAATAGTCCTACACATGAGAAAAGGTTGAGCTTCTTGTGTTTGATAAAGTGCCAGATGCCAAAGCCAAGCGGTAAAAGCAGGGCGGTGCTCATGGCGTAAACAGGTCCTAAATGCCAGAATTTACCCTCTTCTTTACTCATGTAGCTGAGTATCAGCACAGGGGCGATCACGTTGATCACGATGTCTAGCAGGGAGTTGTCTGGTTTCTTCTTATCTTTTTTTGCGTCAGCCATGTTTTAGTAAGTATCGTAAAATTGTTACCTATGATTTGGCATGTCCACGGAAACTTGCAAGTTTGAATTTGTGTTAGTAATAATGATGAGGCTTTAAATTCTCAAACCAGCGTGATTTGTAGTATTCTATTTCTTATGAAGACACTCGTTATTGTTAAGTGGCTTTTATAGAGATTGTTATGTTTTATTAATGCTTTTTCTGCTTAATTGGGATATTTGTCCTGTTCATCTTGTGTTTGAGGTTGTTGATTTAATCTATGTTTACGGACGAGCTCACAGACTTTCATGATAAACCGATCTTGGCTCTTGCTCCGATGCAGGATGTCACGGACTTGGCATTCATGCGGGTGATGGCTGAATATGGTGGTGGTCCAGATTATTTTGTGACGGAGTATTTCCGGGTGCATTCTGATAGTACCCTAGAGAAGAAGATCCTGCGCTCGATCACGCATAATGAAACAGGGCGACCTATCTTCGCGCAGATGATAGGGATGGATGTGGCGAATCTAGTAAGGACGTCTAAGTTGCTGTTAGACTATCCGATTGCGGGGATGGATATTAATTTAGGCTGTCCTGCGCCGGTGGTGTGCCGTAAGGATGCTGGTGGTGGCTTGCTCAGAAATTTAGACCAAGTAGATAAGATACTGGGGGCGATGCGTGAGGTTTGTAGTGATAAGGGGAAGCAGTTCACGGTGAAGACACGGATTGGCTATGAGGATGCGGCGGAGTTTGATGCTATATTGGAAGTTTTTGGTAAGCATGAGATCGATGCCTTAGCGATCCACGGGCGCACGGTGAAGGATAAATACCAGACGCCCGTTAGAGACGAGTTTGTGCAGATGGCTGTGGAGCGGATGTCTTGCCCAGTCATAGCGAATGGTAATGTGGTGAATGTGGCTACTGGGCGAGCCTATTATGAGAAAACGGGGGCGGCGGGGCTGATGATAGGGCGAGGCGCGATCCGTAGTCCTTGGATATTTCAGCAGCTGAGAGAAAGCTATGCCGGGAAGAGGGTGATGGTGCCCACTCGGAGAGATCTACGCCAGTATATAGAGCTACTCTTTAATGAGCTGGCGAAGGAGTGGACGGTGTATGATGAAGTGAAGCATGTGAATAAGATGAAGAAGTACATGATTTACATAGCACAGGGGATCGATGCGGAGTTTGAATACCAGATAAGAAGAGTGCGAAGTGATGAGGCGTTTTTTACTGCCTGTGATGGCTTCTTAGATAATGACGAAGTGCTGCCAGAGCTGCCTCCTGAAAATTCTAAGTTATTCTGTGGATTTAAAGCGTTGTTAGATTAAACTAACTTAGTAATGGATAAGGTAATCGTAAATGGAAAGCTCTGTGATGCTGAGAGCGCACAGGTGTCTCTGCTAAATAAAGATATGCAGTTAGGTTTAAGTGTCTTCGAGACGATGCTGGCAGTTGGTAACGAAGTAGATGGCTTTGAGTTACACATGAGGCGTTTTCAGAGTGGGCTGGATAGATTAGGTATGGAGATCCCTCATTTTGATCTGTTAGAGGAAAATGTTAGGGACTTACTGCGCGAGAATTCTCTAGACGAAAAGAGAGCACGTGTCCGCATCACGGCTCTGAATGAGCTCTGCTGGATAGAAGCGCACGAAGCTCCTGTTAGGAGTGATGTCTGTAGCGTGATATTGAGTGAAAATATTCTGAATGAACGCAGTGCAGTGGCGGGGATCAAATGTGGTTCGTATGCTGAGAACTATCTCGCATTGCACGAGGCTCAGGATGCAGGGGCTGATGAAGTGGTGTTTCTAAATACACTCGGAGAGGTAGCTGAGGCTGCTACGGCTAATGTTTTTATAGTGAAAGATGGGGTCATATTCACTCCTAACCTAGAAAGCGGTTGTCTTCCTGGCGTTACTCGTGAGTTGGTGATTTATCGGTCTTTAAAGGCGGGGCTCGAAGTAAACGAGTCAGTTGTATCTTTAGAAGAACTTCTAAATGCGGATGAAGTCTTCCTGACGAATACTCAGATAGGAGTACAGGCGGTCTTGAGAATAGGAGAGTTAGAGTTAGGAGATGAAGTTGGTGATGTGACTAAGGTAGTGAGAGAGATTTACTTAGCAAAGTAATATGGCTACCAATACCTACACGACCAAGATAGCCCCTAAAGACATACCTAAGCTCAAGGCGATCTGCGAAGAGCGTGGATTCGAGTTTGGCGAGAAGCAATGGGCTATCTGGCACGCGAAGAAGAAAGACTCATCTGGTGTAGTCAATGTTACCGTCTATGAAAAAGGACCCAAGGTTCTAGTGCAAGGTAAGGGGACGGAGGATTTTGTTAGATTTATTTTAGAGCCAGAGATCATTGGTGAAGCTAGATTGGGAAATGAGGAGATCTTGATGCCTGAGATGTTTGAGCCGCACTTCGGTGTCGATGAAAGTGGAAAGGGAGATTTTTTCGGTCCACTAGTCATCGCAGGGGCTTACGTGAATAAAGAAATTTCCCGTGATCTGTTAGAGAAGGGGGTCATGGATAGTAAGCGTATTTCAAGTTCAGGGAGAATTAAGAAGTTAGCAGGTATCATTAGAGGAGTGAGAGGTCTAGAATGGGAAGTGATATCACTGAAGCCTGAGAAGTATAACGAACTCTATACTAAGTTTGGCAACCTCAATCGACTGCTCGCATGGGGGCATGCTAAGGTGATCAGTAGCCTAGCTGAGAAAGTGCCTAGCTGTCCCAGTGCTCTGAGCGATCAGTTTGCGCGCAAGGAATTACTCGAAGGAATGCTTAATCGCGAGACCTCAGCTAAGCATATAGAACTCACCCAGCGGACGAAAGGTGAGAGCGATGTAGCAGTGGCAGCGGCATCTATTCTCGCGCGTGAGGCATTCGTGAGTTGGATCGATCGCACTAGCGAGGCTGGTGGCGTAGCGCTACCTCTCGGGGCGGGAGAAAATGTCATTGAAGCCGCAAAAGAAATGAAATCCAAGCATGGTTCGGAAATGCTCTCAAAAGTCGCAAAGATGCACTTTAAGACGGCAGGCTTGATTTAGCTATTTAGTGTTGGAAATCTCCCCGATTGTGTTTAGACCATACGCATGCGCCTATATGATACCCTAGCGAGAGAGACCCAAGAGCTGAAGCCTATCGATAATGATACCTTCGGATTCTACTGCTGTGGTCCTACTGTCTATGGACCTGCTCATATTGGAAATTTCCGCACCTTCGTGATGCAGGATGTTTTTCGCCGAGCGCTAGAGCTAGGTGGGATGAAGACTAAGCATGTGCGAAATCTTACTGATGTCGATGATAAGACGATTCGTGACTCACAGGCGGCTGGCAAGACCCTCACCGAGTTCACCCAGGGCTGGACTGAGAAATTTCATGTCGATTGTGCTGCGCTGAACTGCCTCATCCCACACATCGAGCCAGGTGCAGTGGATCACATCCCGCAGCAGATCACAATGATCGAGGAACTCATCGAGAAGGGTCATGCTTATGCTGCTGATGACGGATCGGTTTACTTTAAAATATCATCTTACCCAGAATACGGTGCGCTCTCTCATTTAGACGAGCGTGATCTAGATCTCGGGAAAACGCAGAACTCTCGTGCAAATAACGCGGATGAGTATGAGAAGGATAGCGTAGCAGACTTTGTCCTCTGGAAATCACGTAGAGATGAAGATGGCGAGAATTTCTGGCAGAGCCCATGGGGAGAAGGTCGCCCAGGATGGCACCTAGAGTGCTC
>CALFBV010000003.1 GCA_937951395.1 uncultured Rubritalea sp. | reverse complement strand
TGATATTATTGGCCATCAAGGCGGGAACCCTGCCAGTCTGAGTGATAAGCTGAAGGCCGAGGCAGAAGCGATGGCAAAGTTATCTCCTAAGGATAAAATCCGTCTCCAACTCCTTCTCCAGACGACCGTTTACCGCAATGTCTCTAGCATCATGACTGCTCAAGCGGCGATCACTCAGAAAGACAGGACCCCGAAGCTTCCAGCACCAACACCACTCGATGCCAGCAAGATCCCAACCGATCCGGCGCAAGCAAAAACATTCAAAGCAAAGCATGATGCGCTTGTTCATAAGTACGAAGCTCAGCAAGAAATCAATCAACTTCGCTCAGACATCACTCTTGGAAAATGGGATGCCGTTAAAACGTATTTTAATTCCCTGCCAGACATCGTCGTGCAGAAGGCATACTCGCAGCTCACTAAAGGGCTGTGCACAACTGCTCAGATAAACCCTATCCAAGATTTAGCTAAGGAAGGAACTCGTAAGCACCGTCAGAAGCCCGTCATGCTCGTGAGTGATGTCATCTCGTGGCTCGATATTCCTAACACCCCACCTAGCACCCAAGACATAATGATGCTCTCTCAGCTCATCAGCTTCGAGGGAGAACTGCCTAAATCATTTTACGACACACTCCATAAAGGCACACGATATTTAGGCGGCGCGGATGATACTAATAGACTCAGAGCTGCTGAGCTACTGCTTGCCTCCAAGCGCCCTATGCCAGCCATGAAATTCCTCATACCAAAGGCAGAAGCAATGAAGACGAAGAACTACAAAGCGCTCGATCTACTCGCCACCTTTCACCAAGTCCGCCTAGCAGAAGAGCCCTACCAAGGTCACCTCCAACAGGCTTGGGAGATAAACCGCACCTTATTAGACTTACAAAACTTACCTCCAGAGCTAGCCGAGCGCGCCATGCTCCGTGGCTTCAAGCTCCTCCCTATGTTAGAGGATAAAACAAAAGGTGGAGCATGGTTTAAAGAAACTCTCAAGGCTGGAAAAGACCGAGGAACAAATCTGCTCGCCTATGTAGGAAACGTAGCTTCGCAGTCACAAGGAAATAGAGATGAGAACTACCGCTTAAATAAAATGCAGCTCCAGCACGCCACTGCTCTGGCTCTCATCAGCTCCTCTGGTGATGATTTAGATGAATGGAAGACCATCTTTACACTCTATGCTAAAAACTGGCTCCACGAGGCAGAATTCACCTACTTAAAAGATAAGTCCACTAGCTCTGGCCCTAGTATGAACAGAGACACCTATGGAAATGTTTTTTATTCCAGTCAACGGCATGATTACAATACCGGAAATGAGCGACACATAAATCGCCCGATTAAAGCAGGCGACATCCTCCTTACTGGACCGAGCGAAAAATGGCTATCACAGCTAGACCAGCTAACCAAACTCCAGTGCCTCAAGAACTACGCACGTCTCAACCTAAAGCTTAAAAAAGACGAACTCGCATTCGACTACATCCAGGGAATCGCTAAAATTAACCAAGAGGAATCCAAGCGATTCATCAGCGAACTCATCACCGTCTGGGCAGATAATCACGATCCAAATGCAACCCAAAGTTACCGTAACTCTTGGTATTACTCCTATGGGTATAACCAACGCGCGGACTCAATCCCACTCACTCGCTCTAAACAGCAGCGCAACCTGCAAGAACTCAAAGCACTCGTTGTCAGACTACGTGATATAGGCATCTCTCAGGATGATGAAGTTGCCCTTGCTCAGGCATTTATCCGCTGTCATTCGCAAGCAGAAATCTGGCGTATGGACGTCTTCGAAGAAATCTTCGGTGACTCCAAAACGCTGAGCCCAGAAACAATCACTGCCGTCATCAGTTCCATGAGAGCTAGCCTCGTCAGAGTCTGGCCGAACCCTAAACTACAGAAGCAAGCTAAAACCAAGCGCACAGACATCGAGCTACAGCAAGAAATAGTCAACGGATACACCTCTGCGCTCTATCTAACAGATGCGATGATCATGCAGCACCCTAAGAACTGGAATATCCAACTCCAGCAGGCAGCGCTTCAGTATGGTAGAAATGAATACCTTACTCTCATCGGGAAAAACTCTAACACAGCTAAGAAAAAATCTACCGCACTCAAGCTCTATGCTAAAGCCGCTGAGAAATATAAGAAGAGCTTCACCACCCAGCGCGCAGACATCCGCATGGATGTTTACGAAAACTGGTTCTACGCCGCGCTCGGCTCTGCAGACCTAGCCACACTCAAGGCGCATCACCTACAGAGTCCTAAGGAATTTGAAAAGATAAAGGCCTCTATCGAAAGCTTACCTCCAGCGATCGCTAAGCGCCAAATGGACGCGTTTGCTAACTCACTAGCAGTCCGCATCTCTGGCGTCTCACCAGATCTTAAGCTCCGCTACCTAAAGGCTGGTCTCAGCATAGTAGGCGATAATGAGCGTGCAGAAGAAGCACACAAGCTCAGTAATTATTACAAAGACCTAGTGCAGGAACTCCAAGTCGTAACCAAGATAGATGGTGCTGATGAAGTGAACCACAACGAGGATTTTGGCATCGCAGTGTATCTCCGCCATACTAAGGAAATAGAACGCGAAGCGGGTGGCTTTAGTAAATATTTACAAAACCAAACTGCTCAAGGCGGTTACAACTATGGCAGACCAACTGAGGACTACATGGATAAATTTAGCGAGAAAGCCATGGCTGTCCTCGATGAACATTTCGAAGTGAAATCCATCACCTTCCAAAAAGATGATGTGGAGTCCTATACTGACTCGGAGCACGGCTGGCGCATCACGCCATACGCCTACATCGTTCTTCAGACTAAAGGCGAGCAAGTGGATAAAATCCCATCATTCCAGATCGACTTCGACTTCATGGACACCTCAGGATACGTCGTCATCCCTATCTCATCCGCAGAGCTACCCATAGCTACGAATGCAGACGCCGCTGCACGACCGATGCAAGAACTGAGCATCAACCAGATCTACGATGACCGCCTGCTAGAGAAAGAAGGAAAAATTCTGTTAGAAGTCAGAGCAGATGCGCACGGCATTATTCCTCCGGTGGAAAAACTCATCGACCTCGACAGTCTCGATGATTTCGAGATTGAGAAAATAGATGATAAAGGCAGCCTCGTGAGCACGCTGGATCCAGTGACCACTGAGAGCCCTGCCATCAGCGAGCGATACGCAGTCATCCACCTCAAGCCAAAGAATGAAAGTATGCCTAGCAGCTTTCATTTCCCCGCAGCACTACTAGATGTGAAAGAAAAAGACGGACTCTCACTACAGCGCTACGAAGACGTAGACCTAGTAAATGTCACTGGAAGCATCGACCTCAACCCGAGCATGAAGATCAGCACCACTACTTGGATCATCATCGGGCTAGTCCTCGCCGCCATCAGCGCCGCTATACTCTACGTGCTACGTTCTAAGAAAAAGAAAGCAGCACTAACAGCAGCAGAACAGCAGGAAGAAGACTTCAGCATTCCAGAAAACCTTACCCCTGTGAACGCGCTACACATACTAGGCCTCATCAAAGCAAAGCGCCAACAATCTGGCAACCTGAATAACCAACAGCAACTCACACTAGAGGGAGACATGGACAACATCATGCAGAACTACTTCGGCAAATCTGAAACCGAACCACCTGCAGATAAAAGCGGCCTCATAGAAACGATTAAGAAGTGGATTTAAGAGACTAAACAAATGAACTCCATCAGTCGCTATTACCTAGCCCCCGCCCAATGGCAGCCAGAGCAACTCACACTGAAAGGTGACGAAGCGCATCACTGTACACGGGTGCTAAGGTCTAAGCTCGGGGATGCTGTTGAGATCTTCAATGGAGAAGGAAAATCTGCTCAAGGGAAGATCATTTCTCAGAGTAAGGAAAAAGTGGAAATCTCTCTTTCTGCTGAGCCTACTATTTCTCACAGACAGCCAGAGATCCATCTCATTCAGGCGATTCCTAAAGGTGGAAATATGGAACTCATCGTGCAGAAAGCGGTGGAACTCGGCATCACTTCCATCCAACCGCTGATCACTGATCATACCATTGTTCGCTCTGAGCAGATGGAAAAGAAGATTGCGAAGTGGCAACGGATCGCGCTGGAGGCATGTAAGCAATGCGGGCAGAATTTTTTACCCGTCATCCACCCTGCACTAGAGTTTAAAAACTGGCTAGAGGTAAGGAAATCATCCGAGCTAAATCTAGTGGCTGCACTCCTCCCCTCTAGTCGCCCTTTTACTGAAGTCTTCGCGGATAAACCACAGTCTGCCAGTTTCCTGATTGGCCCTGAAGGCGATTTTTCAGATGGAGAGTATCAACAAATCATCCATGCAGGCTACCAAGCAGTGACTCTAGGAGACATCGTCCTCCGTGTAGAAACAGCCACGCTGTACTGCCTAAGCGTGATCAAGCACGAGCTGAATAGAGACTAGTCCTTAATGTTGCATAGTTTGTAAAATAAGTACAGACTCGCGGCATGGAAACTGCCCCTCAGGAGGAATTTAAACAACGTAAGCCAGAAGAATGTGAATTCATGCCGAGCGATTATTTCGCCTGCATGGCCGAGAACGAGATTTTTGGCAATGACGCTCCACTAGAAGTAGATCTCGGCTGTGGGGATGGCTCATTTCTCATAGCAATGGCACAGCAGTTCCCAGAGAGAAATTTCCTCGGTATAGAGCGCTTACTAGGCAGAGCTAAAAAAGTAGCACGTAAGGCTCACCGCGCTGGACTAACCAACTGCAAAGTCCTACGCCTAGAAAGCAAGTACACTATCGAGTATCTATTCCCTAAAAGTTCCATCGATCGACTCCACCTACTCTGCCCAGATCCATGGCCTAAAGCTCGCCATCATCGCCGCCGCCTAGTGCAGCAAGATTTCCTAGAATGCCTCATGAAGGTCATCAAGCCAGGTGGAGAGTTCTGCTTTAAAACCGACCACCCAGAATACTACGAATGGGTCTGTGAGGAAATGGACACGTTCAAGAAATTCACCCAACTAGAATGGAATGATGACTCCTTCTTTTATCCAAAAACAGATTTCCAAGTTCAATGGGAAGCAGAAGGGAAAGCCATGCACCAGCTCAGGTATCTGAGGCCTGTCTGATAGAGCTAGAGGATCTAATTTCGGGTTAGGAATTCTAGGCATCATTTACGCATTTCAGGCGCTATCGTATACAACGCTATGCCCTCTTAGACGAAGTAG
>CALFBV010000002.1 GCA_937951395.1 uncultured Rubritalea sp. | reverse complement strand
CATGAGGACTTCTTTGCCGTTTACTTGGATGTCTTTAATGGAAAGTTTCATAATGGTAGGATAAAGGTGAAAGTGGAAAAGATAAAGAAAAACAGGGGAGACTATTGAAAGTCTCCCCTGTGGAAAAATTAGTTCATTTTGTTAGCGAGTAACTATGAATTAGAGTGATGCTCCGAGCATTGCGAGACCTTCTGCAGATCTGTTAGAATAGCCCCACTCGTTGTCATACCATGATGCTAGCTTGATCATCTTACCGTCAACGATCGTGCAACCTGAGTCATAGATGGAGCTATGTGGATCAGAAACGATGTCTTGAAGAACGATTGGCTCTTCAGTGTATGCGAGGACGCCTTTCATAGGACCTTCAGCAGCCGCTTTGAACGCTGCGTTTACTTCCTCAAGAGTGACGTCTTGTTTCACTGTGCAGACGAAGTCTGTGATAGATCCTGTAGGTGTAGGAACGCGGTATGAGTTACCGTTAAGCTTTCCTGCGAGCTCAGGGATGACCATGCCGATTGCTTTAGCTGCACCGGTAGATGTTGGGATGATGTTAAGTGCTGCTGCACGTGAACGACGAAGGTCGCTGTGTGGTAGGTCAAGAATTCTCTGGTCGTTTGTGTATGAGTGGATAGTAGCCATCATGCCTTGAACGAGACCGAAAGAATCGTTAAGAACCTTCACCATTGGTGCGAGGCAGTTTGTGGTGCATGAAGCATTTGAAACGATGTTGTGCTTAGCTGCATCATAGTCACCGTCGTTGATACCGATGCACATCATGAGATCTGGATCAGGTGCAGGCGCTGAAATGAGCACTTTCTTAGCTCCTGCAGCTATGTGCTTAGATGCACCTGCGTGGTTAGCGAAGAAACCTGTAGATTCTAGAACTACGTCAACTCCAAGTTCTTTCCATGGAAGCTGCTCCGGGTCACGCTGTGCTGATGCGTGGATCTTGTGGCCATTTACTGTGAGATACTCATCATCGTAAGAGACTTCTGCGTCTAGCTTGCCTTGTGATGAGTCATATTTCAGAAGGTGAGCAAGTGTCTTGTTGTCAGTGAGGTCGTTGATCGCGACGACTTTTTCTAGCTCTCCGTTTCCGATGAGAACTCTGAGTACGTTGCGTCCGATGCGCCCAAATCCGTTAATTGCGTATGTAGCCATAATTTTGTGAAATTTATATGTTGAAATGAAACTATCCTTTTTAGGACAGCGGGCGGATTATGCCCATATAATGTGGGAGGTCAATAGGTTGTTCTAAGAAATCTTGACATAAATTAGCTGTTATACAGCTGTCTAAGCTAGATTTTAAGCGGTTTCTAATAAGGAAGCTTCTAAAATCTCCAAGATTTCATTGATATGCTCCGGCTCAAGCGCCCCGATGGGAACTAGGAACCTGAGACGAGTTGGATTAGCCCCAGCGAGAAATGCAATGACGCCATTCTCGTAGAGATGATGGATCAGTGCGACGGTCTTAGCCTGATCTCCTCCGTGGACTGTGCAACCGGTCATGGCTCCTATGCCGAATGGTCCAGTAAGTAACTCTGGATGACGATTTGAAATAGCCTGGAAGCCAGCTACGAACTGGTTATGAAGTTGAGCTGTTTTCCCATTGGTTCCGAAATATTTACCGTTAGTGAGCTCATCTAAGATAGCGATGGATGACGCGATTGTGGCTGATGAGCTAGTGTATGTCTGCGCGATCAGTCCCGGGCGCGGCACGAATTCCTCACTAAAGAGCGTGGCGCAAACCTGTGCAGCCTTACCCACCCAGACGATGTCGACTAGGTCAGTGAGGTTGAATTCTTGAAAGGCAAATGCATGGTGTGTCCTGCAGAATGTCTGCACTTCGTCCACGAGGACAGCGACTCCGTGTTCCTTACAGATCTCCATTAGCGTTCTGTGGAAATTTTCACAACCCATGTGGAAACCACCTTCACCTTGGATCAGCTCGAAGAGCATCGCTGCGTATTGCTTAGGGTGGCGGGTGAGGTGTTCTTTAAGAACGGATGCTGCTTTTGTTGTGCTACCTTCTGGATCATTCACATCGTAAAATGGAACGTAATCCACATTCAGAATTTCTGGCAGACCATCACGGAAAGCCGGCTTGTCATTGATCTGTGAGAAGGCTAGCGAGCGTCCTGCGAAGCACCGCTCAAAAGCGAGCACGCGCGAGGCTGGCGCGTTTTTCTGCATCGCCATTTTGAGTGCGTTCTCACCAGCCATTACACCAGATGAGCTTAGGAAACAGTGTGGGAGATGATCAGTGTCTGCCATGGAAACTAGCTTCTTGCAGAGCTCCATACTAGGTAGGCTCTGCTGTAGATTTCCCTGCATCGTCACATCTTCTAGTCCAGCACGGAGGCTGGCTTTAAGAACTGTAGGGTGACCGTGTCCCATGATGTGCACACCGATGCCGCAGGTGAGATCATATTTCACACTGCCATCAGCTAGCTCCACGAATGGGCCATTTCCCGCACCAGTAGCGAGGTATGGGAAAAATAAACCACCACCACGGATCTCGGAAAACTTAGCAATCGCATCAGAATACCCTTGCTTGCGATCATCCTCAGCAGGGCGGATCGCATTGATCTCACCCTGCAGAACAAGCTGGCGAGCCAGCACTTGATCTAGTGCGTCTGATAATGCGGAATCTGCGAGGATTTTCTCTGATGTAGTTTGGTTCATGTATTTTGGTGCGTTACTTGAGCGCTTATTTAAGAGTTCCAGTCAGTAGTAACAAGGAAAAAGGAATTCCCGGTTAAATACGCACGTTGTGATTTGGTGTGTCTATCAGGTTTAATCTTGTGTTTCATCGCCTACGTAAGTTTCTAACAGCATGGAAAAAGCACGATGGCAAAAATTACAAACATTATAGTTGCTGTCTTTTCATGGGTGCGGATTCATTTCTAGCCAGGCATCCATACCGCCTGCCACATTGACAAGTTGGGTGAAACCTTGATCAGATAGATATGCGCAGGCTCTGGCACTTCTTACACCACCTTTACAGTGGATATAAAGAGTTTTGTCTTTGGGGAGATCACTCGCTGCTAGCTCTATTTCTGGTAAAGGAATGAGCCGGCTGCCGGAGATAGAGCACTCTGCGTGTTCGTCTGGCAGGCGCACATCGATGAGGATGCCATCTAGTCCGGACTCGAGTTTCGCATATAGTTCAGTTACAGATATTTCGGTCATAGTAGTTGGTGGTTTAGTTCCACAGAATGCTTCGTAGTCAATCAGTTCGGTAACACTAGGATTGTCACCACAAAGCACACATTGTGGGTCTTTTCTGAGGTTGAAATTTCTAAAGCTAGTATTGAGCGCATCGTAGTGAACGAGCTTACCGAGTGGTGGATTACCAGCCCCGAGAAGGAACTTGATAGCCTCCATCGCCTGTAAGGACCCGATTATGCCCGGGAGAACTCCCAGGACGCCTGCTTCTTCTCAGGTAGGAACCGTGCCAGGATCTGGCGGTGTAGGGAGCATGCAGCGATAGCAAGGACCACCAAGATGAGGAGCAAAGACGCTCATCTGACCTTCAAACTGAAAGATAGATCCATAAATGTTAGGTATTTTTAGCAAGAAGGCGATGTCATTGGAGAGGTAGCGGGTAGGGAAGTTATCCGTGCCATCGATGATGACATCGTAAGCCTTGGCTATTTCTATCGCATTGGTGGAGGTGAATTTCTCCTTATACGTGACTACATTGACATGTGGATTCGTTTCTAGTAGCCGCGCCTTAGCTGAGTCGCTCTTGGACTTTCCTATCCATGACTCGCCATGAATAATCTGCCTTTGGAGATTAGACGATTCCACTTTATCATCATCCACTATCCCAATCGTCCCAACTCCCGCCGCCGCTAAATAGAGCGCCACAGGAGAGCCAAGCCCACCGGCTCCGATGCAGAGTATGGATGAACCTTTCAGCTTCTCTTGCCCCTCTCTCCCCACTTGCGGGAGAGTGAAGTGACGTGCATAGCGTTTGGATTCTTCAGGTGTTAATGGCATCGTTTATCTCTAGTGGTCAGATGCTTCGCCAGCCCCACTAGGGTTATGGATTCTTCTTACCATGCGCTGCACATCTTCTGGCGGAGCAGGAGTGAATGCAGAGACTGTGAATGCCATGATGAAGTTGATGAGCATACCGATGACTCCTATTCCTTCAGGAGAAATTCCAAAGAGTAATGGTGTGCCGCTGTCATTTAGGAACTGATAGTAGATGATGTAGGCACTAGTGAAAGTGATGCCTGCTACCATTCCTGCGATGCCACCTTCTTTATTCACACGCTTAGAGAAAATTCCCATAAGGAGTGTTGGGAAGAAGGATGATGCGGCGAGTCCGAAGGCAAACGCAACAGTTTTCGCGATGAATGCCGATGGTGGATTAATACCGAACCAAGCAGCAATGCTGAGTGCCACAAACGAAGCGATACGAGCATAACGAACTTCATCTTTATCGCTGAGGTCTGGCTTGATGATGTTCTTCATCAAGTCATGGGAAATGGCTGTAGAGAGGACGAGTAGAAGTCCAGCTGCAGTAGAGAGCGCTGCCGCGATACAACCTGCCATGAGGAGCGCAATCACCCATTTAGGTAATCCCGCCATCTGGGGATTCGCGATGACCATGATGTCAGCGCCAAACCAGAGTTCATTCGGGTTTGTGGGGTCTGTCTTACTAGCTAGTAGCCGCTCACCATTCGCACCAATTAAGAGAGATTCTGGAGAGTCTGAAGGTGGGTAAGTAGGTTTTTTCCCGATGAATGGAGAGCTGGTTTTTTCTTTAGATTTACCGGGTCCGAAGTATTGGATGACACCATCATTATTTTTATCTACCCATGCCATCTGTCCTGTCTTTTCAAAGTCTTTGAACCATGTGGGCGCGTCCTTGTAGCTAGTATCATTGAGTTTATCGATGAGGTTCACTCTTGAGAAGGCTCCTATCGCAGGTGCTGTTAGATAGATCACTGCGATAAATCCGAGCGTCCAGCATGCAGATTTACGCACTGCTTTTACATCCTTCACTGTGAAAAATCTTACAATGACGTGTGGTAATCCTGCGGTGCCGCACATCAGGGCGGCAGTGATACAGAACATGTTGAGCTTGGTGAGTTTGCTTGCGGTGTATTCGCTAAAGCCAATACTCTCGTTGATGTTATTTATTTTTTCTAAGAACGGGACTGCTTCACCACCTGATGTGTAATGCCCTATGAGACCAAGCTGTGGGATGAAGTTGTTGGTCAAGACAATGGCGATGAAAATAGCCGGAATGGTATAAGCAAGAGCCATCACACAGTACTGAGCCACCTGTGTATAGGTGATGCCTTTCATGCCTCCAAGACCTGCATAGAAGAAGACGATGGTGGCTCCGATAAGGACTCCCTTAGTGATAGAGATACCAAATAACTGTGAGAAGACTACTCCCACACCATTCATCTGTCCCATGATGTAAGTCATGCAGATGAAGATTGCACAGATTACAGCCACGCCACGTGCAGTTTTAGAATAGTAGCGGTCTCCTACAAAATCCGGGACGGTTGCTTTACCAAATTTCCTCAAATAAGGAACCATGAGAATGGTGAGGAGAACGAAGCCTCCGGTCCAGCCCATGAGATACTGTGCACCATCGTAGCCTTTAGCGGCGATCAGTCCCGCCATGGAGATGAAGGTGGCGGCGGACATCCAGTCAGCAGCTGTGGCCATACCATTTGCTAAGGGAGAAACGCCACCTCCAGCAGTATAGTATTCCTTAGTCGAAGACGCGCGAGATCTTACAGCGATAAAAATATAGATGGCGAAGGTGATGCCAATAAAGATGAAGTTCCAAGTATCTTGATCCATTTATTTAGTTTCCTTCTGTTTAGATTTTTCTGAATATCCGTATTTCTCATCTAGTTTTCCCATGAGGACTGCGTAGGCAATGAGAATGAGAACGAAGCAAATGATAGAGCCTTGCTGAGCCATCCAGAAGCCGAGCGGTGCAGTTCCAATGGTGTATTGATCTAGCCAATCACGAAATAAAACCCCGCAACCGAAGCTGACAAAAAACCATATAAAGAGGAGTGAAAAGAGGATGCGGAGGCTGGACTTACGGTATCCTCCGGAGGTTTCGTTGTTATCTTGGCTCGTGTCTAGATCGTTCATAATGTGTAGCTACTAATAGCGTAGATAGACTATTAGCAGTCAGAACCTATTGACGACAAGTTCAAAGAGCAGGAGGACACTATTATTCTTAGGAGTGTGCTTTGAGTCTGGCTACTGAGTATTCTGGATCGTCTGGGAGAACCTCAATGGTGACCATGGTGCCGGCTTTATCAAGCATGGCTCTGCAATCTGCAGATAGGTGGCGTAGCTTGAGGTTCTTACCTGTTTTGCTGTATTTTTCAGCGATGCTGTTTAGCGCTTCTATACCAGATAAATCTGCCACACGCATTTTTTCACAATCGATAACGATATTTTTACGATCGGATGTGGCTGTGAATTGTTCGAGGAAATCTGCTGCGGAGCCAAAGTAGAGGATGCCTTCTGGTGCATAGATGCGCTCGTCCTCTGCCTCTGAGTCTGAATCTTTGACTGTTTCGACTTGGATGTGTGTGGAGCTTTTGGCTGCGAAGACGAGAGCGGAAACGATGACGCCTAATCCTACACCGATTGCGAGGTTGTGAGTGTAGACGGTGACTGCAGTGACGAGAATAATCACGAGCATTTCAGTATGGGGGACTTTGTTTACTGATTTGAGAGTAGCCCACTCGAAGGTGCTGATGACGATCATAAACAT
>CALFBV010000001.1 GCA_937951395.1 uncultured Rubritalea sp. | reverse complement strand
GTCTAGCTTGACCGAGCCAGACCACTTGATGAGGTCTGCTAAATCTTTGCGGATGAGGACTTCTGCTCGATCGCTTGCCGCTGCTTCACCCCCGGCTACTTCTTGCCTTTCCATATCCATATCAGCAACCCCATCCGTCTCTGCCTTACTCTCTAAAGCCATTGGAGCTGCAGCAGATTTTAGTGATGCCTTTCCCTTACTGACTCTCGTTCTGCCTACGGTAGATCCTGCACCTCCCCAACCATCACCCAAATCATCACCATCACCAAAATCTAAACTTGGCTCTAGAGCAAGCTGATGACCGAAGGAACCGAGATTACTCATTCCTAGTTGTCCTTTTTTCACAGCGTTCCCGCCAGTAACCACCATCGACTGCTGCCAGTGACCTCGCTGAAAATGCCTTCTCCACTTCCAGAAGAAGGATTTGATCTCGGCTACATTGCTGCCACCTGAAATGTATTCGAGCGACTTGTCATAGATGGCAAGTGTGCAGTCTCCTGTCACTGGGTCACCATTTTCATCGGTCACTTTTATTTTAACGGTGCCTTTTTCCTGTGGCTTGTATTTCTCTGAGCTGGGGACGATGGCTACATTGAGCACGCGTTTCTCTGGTGGAACGATGATTTCTCTGACTTGGGTATGGACGCGCGCATCACTGATGGTCATGGCTTCTACAAAGAAATTAGGCATATCTCCGAGTGCTACTGGTATTTCTACGACTTGGCTATTTCCTGATAGAGTGAGAAGCTTTCTATCTTTCATCCCTTTGATCATGACTAGGACGGTGCTATTTTTTCGCTTCGTGTTAATGAGCAGTTTTACGGTTTCGCCTGGGGCATAAGTGCGCTTATCGGTGATGAGTTCTAGATCATTGTATCTGACATCGCCCTCTTCTCCTGCTGGACCTCTGACTGTAAATAAAATAGCGCCTTCTACTTCCCTGCCTTTCTCATCTGTGACGATGCTTACTAGACGGTATTGACCAGCTTGATCGACTTTAAAATCTATCTTTGCCTTCTCTCCAGAGTATGGTGCGCGCTCCCATTGGCGGATGTTTGTTTCCTTAAGCTCTCCTTCTTTGTTAGATGAAATTTTATATAGCGTGGTAGATACCCAGCCTTTTACCTTACGGTTGTCTAGTGTGTTCGCCGCGATGGATGCTTGGATCCTTTCTCCCGCGAGTGCGTAGCCGCGGTTGAGCCAAGTAGTGACCTGGAATGGCTTTCTTGTAGCTAAAACGGAGCCATTTCCGAAGATGGTGCGGCGTGATGCATCTACTACCTCTACTTTGATCTCGTAGCGGTGGTCATCATCTCCATGGACGAGTTTGGCGAGAGCTGAGTCCACTTTTACTTTCACTGTCCCGTCTTCTGTGATCTGCATTTCTTCATCGAGGACGAGTTCTGGCTGTTCATAATTTCTGCCATACCAGAATGGAACTGGGCAACGACAACCCCAGTGATACCAACCTGGATACCAGCTACGCTCTATATCTAGCCAGCCATAACCACCGCCATAGAGCCAGTCCCATCGGCTCACGGGGAACCATCTGGAGTTATGTGCATGGCGGAGGACTTTGACTTTGACAGTAGCATTTGTAACTGGTGCGCCGTGATAGTAGTTTGCTTTTACTGTAGCTTCAAAGGCTTCACCAAGCTGCACGGGGATAGTAGGAGCATCTACTTTTACTTCGTATTCTGGCTTCTTGTATTTCTCGACACGGAAATTTCCATTACCCACGTATTGGTTTTTCCCAATCCGTAAGTGGATCTGGTAGTTGCCTAGCATGGCATCATCAGGCAGCTCTACACTGAACGGAACTCCCCCGTATTCATCTGCGGTAACATTTTGCTCTTTACCGAAGTTCTGACCTCTGGGATCTCGGATTTGAATAATGAATTTTTTACCTGCATAGTTTGAATGATCTCTTAGATCATACTTCACATCCCGCACCCAGAACTTGCCCTGAACCTCGCTCTCTGGTTTGTAAACTGGCTGGCTAGTAATGCAGAATGCCTTGCGCTGTCTATAAGTGCTGTTGTCATCACCATGCCAAGACCAGATCCTGCTGATGCCTGTCCATGCACGCATATCGCCTTTTCTTGCTTCTACTGTCCAGTTGAAGTTACGGTCAACTGCCTCATTATTCTTGATGACTACCTGACCGTTCTCATTGGTCATAGCTTTGCAGGTTTTAGTGATCGTGTTGTATTTCCTGAGTAAGGTTTTCTCTTTCAATGCCTCAGCCCTATATCCGCGCACTATGAGCTCTACCCCCGCTATCGGCTTCCCAGTCTCCGCATCAGCTGTGATGTAGAGTGTGCCTCCAGTGACGTGGCGAGATACCAGCATCATCTCATCCACCCAGACCATGGAGTAAAATTTCTTCCCATCTAGCATCTCACCTCTCAGCAGGTAAGCACCTGCTGCCTTTATTTCAGGAAGTGTTAGCTCTGCTCTCGTGTCCCAGTGCTTAGCGCGTGGCTTGAGCTCGTAGGTCTGCTCTGCGACTTGCTCACCTATGTATTGATTGTGCTTACCATTGACACTACTTTGGAGAAGATTCGCCCAGTTGATTTTGCTCCAGTCAACTGTCCTAGGATTGCCTTTGAGGTATTTCCAGATGTCATCGTTGATGGCTTGGATGTCTATTTCATGGAGTGTGAGGGTGACTTGTTTTGCATTTCTGTATGTGAGGGCTATACGTTTCTCATCGCTGAGAGTGAAGGATCCAGCTTGGTTTTCAAACCTTCCCCAGTCTTTAGTGATCTGATCTAGCTTCTTCTGACGAGACTTACTGGCGTTATCCCCTTTAGTAAGAATGATGATCTGAAGAAGCTCTGCCGCTCGGTCATACTGGCGCCTATCTAGGTAAATTTCTACTAGCTGATCCGCAGAATAAGCATCTCCTTCGTTCCAAAGTTCTTGATAGAATTTGATGAAATTTTGGTCATCAGGCAGATCAAACCTTTTAATCCCATTAGCCAGTCTGGCGATAGTCTCAGTGTCTTCGAGCGTATGAACCTGCATGATGCTAGCTTGACTATCCATATCATCATTCTGAGCCATGCGGAGATACCAGCTAAAGCTCTGTAGGCTACGCACTCCAAACTGCTGATGAAGGAAGCTAGCAAGTTGACGGTTCACACTGAGCTTATTCTCGGGTGAAATTTCTAACTGCTGATGTAGTAGCCATCTCCAGCGCTCACCATCATTCTCAGCATCTTCATAGCTGGATGGCACCTCATAGAATAATGGCTTACCATCTTCAGCCATGGGAGCACCCTGAGTGCCTGAGTGATTACTATAGCCACGGTGTATTTCTGGTAAGCTCTCTGTGTCTGTAAACATCTGTAGCTTCCAGCTCAGCTGATGTGTCCGCTCACGCTGGATCGTGAATGCCCAGTGCTGCAGGATTTTGACTCTATCTGTCTCGTTTCCATCATCTGTTAGATAGTAGGCTTTTTCTAACCACTGGAGTGCACGCACTCTATCTCTATCATTACTATTAGCGTATTCACCTCTAGTTCCATTCCTTCTATAGGGACTGGCACCTCGGACGTATTCATTATCTAACCATACTCCAGAGCGAGGGACTATACTAAAGGCGCTAGCAGCCTGAAGCAGCACCTTCGGGTTCTCTCCATGCTTTTCACTAGAAAGTGATAGAAACTTCTCGAAATCATCATATTTTCTAAGCTTGCTCATGCACTGAACAGCAGTATGTAGATCCATATGAGACTTTTCATCTGAAACTGCTGAGAAAATTTTCTGAGCCTGCTCTTGAGCTTCTTTCCAGTTACCGCCTTTAAAGAGCTTATTCATAGAGGCGCGGTCTTCTGCGATGCCTGCCTGTGCGGCAAATGGCAGCAGGCTAGAGAGTAGAGCGAGGAGACCTAGTTTGAGATTCCGAAAGCTTGTTAATTTCATCATGATAAGAGTTTGTGGTAGGGTAATAGATAGCAAGGAAAACTCCAAGCTACAACCTATCTTGTCACTAACTCGCAAGTTTGTGACATTCATTTTAGAGCAATGATGAAATTTTGACGACTTCTTCCGAAAGAGGACAATTACTCTTTATCGTCCTTCATTCGGTCTCGGCTTTCCCAGTAGGTTTCCCAGGGGAAGACCCAGCCTTTGCCCGCTTCCACTTTGTAGCGTTCGGTAAAGCCTTTACCGTTGGTATGCTCTGCGCGGAAGGTGAGGAGTCCTCCTTCTTCTGGCAGCTCCGTCATGGAGGTGATTTCTGTGGAGTAATGACCTTCGTGATAATCTCTCATCTCCTGAAGTGTGGGGAATCTGTAGCAGATTTTCTGGATGAAGAAGCCACTCGTCGCTACGGCTACGACGAGTAGTAAGTATTTATAGATGAATTTCATGTTACTCTCTCGTGAACGGTTTTAATCTATTTTCATTGTGGCAGGATTCCAATCGATCTCTGGGTATTTCATGTCGAGTGACTTGAGAGCATCGATGATGATCTGGCTGACGACTAAATTTCTATACCACTTTCGGTCCGCTGGGATGATGTGCCATGGTGCGTGATCGGTGCTAGTTTTCTCTAGAATGTTTTCATATTCCTCCATGAATTCATCCCATCTTGCGCGGTCATCGAGATCACCTGGGTTGAATTTCCAGTTCTTAGCGGGCTCATCTAACCTTGCCTGGAGACGTTCTTTCTGCTCATCTTTGGAAATATGGAGGAAGATTTTCACGATCTTGGTACCTTCTTCAGCAAGCATGCGCTCGAACTCTACGATGTGGTGATAACGCTTACTCCAGACAGACTCTGGGAAAATCTTCTTCACCTTCACTGCTATGATGTCCTCGTAGTGGCTGCGATTAAACACTGAGATCATGCCACTAGCTGGGGCGTGCTGGTGGACGCGCCAGAGATAATCATGTGATAGCTCCTCTGCGGATGGTCTCTTGAAAGATGTGACGTTTATGCCCTGCGGATCTACACGGCCGAAAACTGATTTTACACAACCGTCTTTACCACCGGTATCCATCGCTTGGATGACGACGAGAAGCTTCTGCTTTCCATCTGCATATAGGAGATTTTGCATTTCTCTAAGCTCTTCCCTGAGTTCATGCAGTTCATCATGATGGTGCTCTTTACCGTCAGTATAAAGGGACTTGTCGTTAGTTTTTATCTGATCAAGTTTGACCTTACTTCCGGGTTTGACCCTATATGTCTCGCTGGCATTTTCAATGTTCATACTGTGAATTTGCACGTTTGCCTTTGAGTGGGCAAGGGTAAAGCGTGAGTTGATGGGATTAGTGACTCTGAGCTGTTCAAAAATGTCTCTAGCCATTGTGAGTCACCATTTTAATGCCAGATAAGTGACTCCATACGCATCTGGACTGAGGACTCCGCATGGTGTGCATGTGAATTCTAAAGGAGAAGTATTTGTCAATGACAACCAAGGAGACTGGCTTGGGAATAGTAAGTTATTTAAAATAGAGAAGGACAAGTCTTATAGCCATCCAGCGAGCCTACAGTGGAACAAGGGAAGGATGGCACGATATACGTGGGGAAAACTCACCTCTCATGGGCTGGAGCGGAAGGGCTGATCGCCCTCAAATACAGCCGGAAGCCTCACCTCGCAATAGACGAAATAGCACTTACTAAAACTGGCTTCAAGATCACTCTTAATGCTGACGCAACCAAAGCCAGGGCTACCTCACTTTGAGATGTAAGAATTGAGCTAGGAGGTTTTCATTAAATGCGGCTTGAAGGCGTTTGCCGCGTATGGTGTCTTTGACTGTTGTGTCAGACTTGAGGATGTTT